>JAKLHG010000496.1 GCA_022710255.1 Candidatus Hydrogenedentota bacterium | reverse complement strand
CCCACCTTCGATATTGCTGAAACGGTCTTGCGAAAGGCACTTGAAGAGTTTGAGTTTACCGTGAGGGGTATTCAGGATATTCTCGACCACTATGACATGGCTCAGTTGCTCGAAATCATTCAAGGGGAAATGGATGCAACAGCGTCATTTGCCCGGGCTAATGGAGAAGATGTCGTGATCGTCGGCGCGGTGACCACCATCCACGAATCTCTGGCCGCCGATTCCAATATGCTCACGAACAGGGCGCGCATAACCCTGAGGATTTTATCCGGAACGGACGGAAAGGCTCGTGATACCTTGGTTGCGGAAGCGGCTGTACAGAGCGTAGACCCGGTGGAGGGCGGCACCCAGGCCGCCCAGGATGCCTGCGGCAAATTGACCACCGACTGCATCGTGGGCGTGGTAATCGCGATGCTGGGCCTTGAAGATGAAAGCCGCGTCATCTTCCGCGTGGAGAAACCGAATTCCCCGGAAACCATGACGGAACTCGAAGGCATGCTTCGCGCTATTCCAGGCGTTTCGGAAATAGAGTCATTGTTCTACTCCCCCACGCTGGCACGGTTGGCGGTAGATTATGGCGGTACCATGGCTTATCTCTCGGATTTGCTTGCAGGCCGGCCTGTCAACGGACGTAAGATAGAAATCGGTCGTTGTGTTCAACGGGAAATAACCATCCGATTCAAATGAGCGCATTCAGGCAAGGCGAGGAGAGTCTTGCCTCCCCCACCCGCTCTTATTCGCATCGTAGCTGCCGGGACGATAAAAGGCCGTCCGGCTCGTCATTCCAGGAGATTCAGTGACCGAACCGGCACGCACCAGCATCCGAATGTCAGGAACCTCACTTCGCCGTGAACGCTTATGAAACCGACGGAGACCTGCCAAAAGAAAGGGTAGAAAATGATAAGCGCCCCGGCGGAGACCTGTTCTTGCCGGGGCGCGTATACTGTCAATAAACTACGTACCGTCTATTTTTTTTCCGTAAGTTTTGTTTCCGGATGTTCATAATCATTCTTCGCATAGTCACGATACTTGGGCGGGACATCTGTAATAGCGTCCTTGGCCAGCCATTGCAGTTTTCCATCCATCAACAGGTTGGCAACCTTTACATACTTCTTGTTGTGATGATGATTCACAGCCTTAAAATTAGCCTCGATACGGCGCCTGGCTTCGCTGCAGAACAGGTCCACCAATTCCTGCGGCGTCTGGTCACCGGGGTTGACCGACAACAGATGTTCCGCATAGGCAAGCGCGGCCGCCATGACGAACAGATCCGTGCCGATGTCCACGAAATTACCCAGCAATACCTGCTCATTCTCCAGTTTTTGCTGGTAACGGCCCATGGTATGGAAGATGCGCCGGGCCAGTTTTTTACAGGATTTTGAGACGTAGCCCAGGTGCGCCCTGTTGGCCCCGCTGAGTTTATTGACATTGAAATTTGTCGAGGCCGGCATATAGGTGCTCGGGTACCATTTGGAATAAAACTTGAAAGCCTTCCAAGCGAGGGCGATTCTGCTTTCTTTCTGGCCGGGCTTGGGCTTCATGATGGGCATAACGAGGCTGAAATGGGTGTCCACGGCCTCGCGGGCCATGATCAGGTGCATCACTTCCGAAGAGCCCTCAAAGATGCGGCCGATGCGCATGTCGCGCATGGCGATTTCCGCTGCGGAAGGTTTCTCGCCACGCCCATAGAGGGACAGGGGATTCTCATAGCCACGGCCGCCACGAATCTGCATGTAGTCATCCAGGCATTTCCAGACATATTCCGAGCAGAAATATTTGGCCGCCGAAGCCTCCAGCCGAATGTCCGCATTCTTCTGGTCGGCAAAAGCGCAGGTCAGGGAAACCATCGCCTGCATGGCAAAAAGATGCGAGGCATAGATGGCTATTTTCTTCGAAATGGGCTGGTGTTTGCCTACGGATTTTCCCCACTGAACCCGGCTGTTGGACCATTGTTCCAGCTCCTTGATAAACATCTTCAACGTGCCGATACCGGCAGCGGGCAGCCCCAGGCGCCCCGTATTCAACGTGGTCAAGGCAATCTTAAGCCCCATGCCGGGTTTGCCAATCATGTTTTCAACCGGGACTTTGACGTCCTTGAAGGTCAAGGCGCCATTCATGATGCCACGCAAGCCCATAAACATGCACCGGCGTGCGCGCTCAACACCGGGACTGTCCATTTCAACGACAAACGCGGAAATTTGCGGGATTGGCTTGCCGCTCTTGGATATTTTGTCTGGCGTGCGTGCCATCACTACGATGAGCGACGTCTTGGGGTCCATGCCGTTCGTGCACCACAGTTTGTCGCCGTTCAGAATGTAATACGAACCATCTTCGGAAGGTTCCGCCCAGGTGATCATTTTCGCCGGGTCGGACCCTACGTCCGGTTCGGTCAGGGCAAAAGCGGAAATTTCACCTTTTGCGAGGCGGGGCAGAAACTTTTTCTTCTGTTCTTCGGTACCAAAGCTTTTCAACGGCTCGGGTACGCCGATACTCTGATGGGCGGACAGGTAGGTGACCGTGCTGCCGCAGTAACTGCCCACCATCCCCAGCACGCGCGCATAGTTCTGAACGGAAAGTCCAAGACCGCCATACTCCTTCGGAATCTTCATGCCGAAAAGCCCGAGTTCCGCCAGTTTGTCAAGTGCTTCCCGGCTATACTCCCCGGACCTGTCGATCTCATAGGGGTCGACATAGGTTTCGAGAACTTCCTTGACTTTTTCAAGCAATGCATCCCCGATGGCTTTGTCTTCAGCAGACTGGGCCGGGAAAGGATGCATCAAGTCCCATCCAAAATTGCCCCTGAACATTTCGGCGGTGAAACTGCGGTATTCCCATTTGGACTCACGCGCATCTTCCGCCAATTCCATTGCGACATCTTGAGCTTTTTTGTCTTCAGCCATGACCTTAAATCCTCATTTTTTGCTAACCTTGGTTTATTTACCTACCGACAAGTAAACAACAGTGTACCATGTTCCACCACGAAATTCCAGTAAGAATGTATTCTATCCCATGTGCGCAACTGTTGTCAATAATCACATTTACTAAAATACCCAGACCGCCGTAAGCGGGGAGCGTTTTTTTGCTATACCGGAAGGGCATAAATGCTCTCGGTACCGGCGTACGGATCAAAAAGGGTAATACCCTTTTCATTGAAAAGCGCGGTAACCGGAGCGCCTTTTCCTTCGGCGAGATAGGCATGATTTCGCTGTGCGACCTGCCGGGCGGCATGTACAATAAGCACGGATAGACGGGCTTCGCGCGCGTCGGGATAGGTGCCAGCAATGTTGTGGAGCGTTGCGCCCATAAATTTCATCTGCGCGATCTTTGCGATACAGACGACAATACTGTCGACCCCGTATCCGCAATACG
>JAKLHG010000495.1 GCA_022710255.1 Candidatus Hydrogenedentota bacterium | reverse complement strand
CAGCTTCCGGAGGAATGGAAGGATTCCCAACGAACTCAAACCAGGCATGCCGAAGGGTTCCGGTATTCAACCGGGTATAGGAATGTTGCCGGGTCGGGCCGCTGTAAGCGCCGTTGAATGCATCTTCCGCCAGGATTTGCGGCATCATTAATCCTGCCCCATCATCTACAAAAGCAATGCGCAGGGTAAAGTTTCCAGAGCTAAACCAGCGCGGATGAACGATGCGGAAATTCCAGGTTACCGCTTCATAGGGGTCTGTGTCGGCGAGAATGTTAAGACACGCCTGTCCGCCAATCGTGGTTGCCGTACAATCCTGTTCATTGATGAGCACGGCACCAGAACCTTCACGGCTTTCACCTGCCCGAAATATCGCTTCAAATCCGGGGTAATCCGGGTAATCTGCATGGACAAACGAAACAGGCAGGCACCATGCCAGTAATACGAGAAAGCCATACTGCAGTTGTGGAAAATTCATGCGCAACAACTCCATCAAATAAGATTCAGCGAGTAATATAGGTACCAACACGGGCCTTGCCCGCAACCCTGCATTAGCCAAATTGACTAAGCAAAAAAATGGGACTGCCTCCGGCGCGCGTGAAGTCCAAGAGCGTTGTATCTAATCCTAACGCAGGCCTTGCCCGCAACCCTGCGTTAACCAAATTGATTAAGCAAAAAAATGGGACTGCCTCTGGCGCGCGTGAAGGCCAAGAGCATTATATCTAATCCTAACCCGCGCTGGAGGCTGTCCCAATTTTTTTGCGGGCACATGGAACAAGACCGAAAAAAGCGGGACAGTTCCCGCCGCTTGATCAATTCGTGTATCCCAGTCCAAAATAATGCTATAGGCCAAACGCTTTATCCGGCTCCTTTGATATGGTGCGGCGGGAACAGTCCCATTTTTTCTCAGGCTTGAATAACACAGCAAACTTCTTGTTTTTTATAGCGGCTACGAACTGATAAGGTAATATAGGCCCTATACCCGCTTTGTTCTTGCTACTCCTTCGCGGGCATATTCGCCAACAGCGTTCCCTGACCGGGCGCGAGCCAGACATGCTCCCCGGACCACGGGGTAAGCGCGCCGGTATAGGAACTGACAAATTGAATGTCGCCCGGGGTTTTGAAAGAAATTCCGCACGAAGCGGATTTTGTCAGGTCCTTGTTCACGACCATGACAAAGGGATTCCCATTGCCGTCCTCGAACTCGCCGGCCAACAGGTCCCCTCCGGACAGGGCACTGATAAAGAGGCTGGTGTCCATGCCGGAGCAGCCCTCGGGCACATTGGGATGGTGAAAGACATTCACGCTCTTGAGTGTGATATACACCGGCCCCAGCCGGTGCAATTGGAGGTTGACATTGCGGAGCAGGTCCCAGGTGGGCGTCTTGTTGCCGAACTGGTCAACAGGCCCCAGGCGGTAATTGCCAACATTGGGCGTAAAATAGGTGAAGTAGCTGATGCCCCGCGCGCCGTAGGCCAGCGTGGTATACAGCTGAAACCGGAACCCGGCCGGGCTCGGTTCCGCATAGTTGAAGTGGGCGTTGGAAAGCACGATATTCCAGAAGGGCAGGTCATGACGCAGCGCCGCGGCGCGCACCACCTCCAGGTTCTTGAAATACCCGCCACGCAACGAACCGTCATCCATCAGCGCGTAATGGTCGTAACTGATAAATGCGGGCCGAACGGTTGTGACGTAGGATTCGACGTACTCCTCATAGGCGGGGACATTCATTTGTCCGGGCGAGGCGTAATTCGGGAACAGGTTGATGTAGGCCAGCCTCTTTGGGTCCGCTTTCTGAAAGGCGGCCTTCCATCTACCCAACCCCGGATAAGCGTTCGCGCCCGGTTCATCGCGCAGGTAATATCCGAACAGAGCGGGATGCCCGCCGACCCGCGCGACCAGCGCATTGACCCGCCGTTCAATTTCGGCGTCCTCCAGCTGAGCCGCCGCATCACCGACATGGGTCTCCGGATCCGAAACGATGCCCTGCAACCCGGCGGCAGCGACGGCGTCGAGATGTTCCGGCGCCACAAACCCGGCCAGGTTAAAACCGCAATCCCGTATCGTCTCCAGCACTTGGGCATCACCCGGCGTCCAGCCCCAGGGCAGGACAGCGAACTCCTCCGGTTTCAGCAGGGGAACCGCGTCTTCCCCGTGGACCGCGAACGCCATTCCAATAACCGCCACATAAACCACGACAACGCCAGCAAGGTATTTCATGACTGCTTTCCTTAGGTTGTTTAATCGCCGCCGTCATTATGGCATATTTAAGAATGAATGACCCAGCCGGAACAGACACAAAATAGAACCACCCACCCAGGACCTGCCAAACAGCGTTAACCTTATTGTCAAGGCAAGGCCGGATCCTTCTTCCGGTAGGAAATTATCCGCAACAATTGGTTGTTTACTATATACGGAGTTTAATCTACCCGTAAACCGGATGGAGAATCGATTTTTAGATGTTCTTCTAGGCGGAGGCCGCCGGTTTATGTGCGATGCTTCGTGCGTCCATCAATGACAAGGAAAGCAACAGTCGTCTTTCCAAGACAGAGAAGTACGTTATCAACCATCAGAAAAAGGAACGAAAATGAAACGTGGTCTTGTGCTATTATTGACACCGGCCGTGATAATGGCGACCCTGGTGCTTGCATCATGCGGAACCGAGGCGAAAGGAGAACCCGTGAATATCCTGCGTCATGTCATGAAAGACATCGAAGGCAATGATGTAAACCTGTCTGATTATCTGGGCAAGGTGGTCCTGATAGTGAATGTCGCCTCCAAGTGTGGCTTTACCGACCAGTATGCCGCCCTCGAGACCCTGTACACAAAATACAAGGACCGGGGATTCGTCATATTGGGGTTTCCCAGCAATGATTTTTTGCGCCAGGAACCCGGCACGGACCAGGAAATCAAGGCCTTTTGCACCCTGACCTACGGGGTCAGCTTCCCCATGTTTTCCAAAATAGCCGTCATCGGCAAGAACAAGGCGCCCTTGTACAAAGATCTCACGGAAAAAGAGACCAACCCGAACTTTTCCGGCGGTATCAAGTGGAATTTTACCAAGTTTCTCATCGGCAAAGACGGCACGGTAATTGATCGTTTCGCGCCCACGACCAAGCCGGATGCCGAAAAAGTAATTGCCTCCATTGAAAAAGCCCTTTCGGCTCCGGACAAGGATGCGCCGAAACAGCCGCCACAACCTTGATGCTCCTGACAGAGAGGAGGCACACCTCATGGAAGAGAAGCGTTTTGAAGCAGGCCGTTTTTTTCTGAAGGACACGATTAGACTTCAGGTGGATTTTTCCACCACGGACCAGAGCCGCGGCCGCGCCGCGCCGCCCCTGCAACAGCCTTGCAGCCCGAACTTCGCGCGGGTGG
>JAKLHG010000494.1 GCA_022710255.1 Candidatus Hydrogenedentota bacterium | reverse complement strand
GGCAGCAACTGATAGCGGCGGAAACGGCGCTTCAGTTCGACCCGGCACGGAACGATGCGGATTTCCGGGCGTTGGAAAAACTGCTGGCCTCACTGCCGGAAAGAGACAAATAGCATGTGACACGGTATGCGTGGGAACAGGCCGGTATAAGGTTCAGGAACCGGATTTCGACGACAGGCCTTTTTCATCAGGACCAGCGGCGAGTGTTTTATACATACCCATGAAACTGGCCACATTCGCCAAGTAAATACCCGGTGCGTATAACACCACTCCCGGTGATTGGGGAAAACATTTCCACACGATATATACCGTCTTCAGCACGGTCAGCGGCAGAAACCGTAGTATGGCCTGACGCCTGTTCCCGGGATACAGCCAACGCCATGGCCCGCCGGGATGCCGTGTACGTACCTTGGGCGAGTATTGGCCGAAGCGGTAGTAGTGCTCCCATACCTTCCGCACCGAATCGCGGTCATGATGGCCGACAGGTGCCCCGGGCATAAACACCGCGATGACGCCACAGGCCATGCAGCGGAACCCCCATTCAATATCCTCGCTTACAGCAAAGGCCTCGTCAAACATGCCTACCCGGTCGAAAACATCGCGATGCATGCTGGTGTTGTTCATCGGCACGTGCCTGTCCCGCACAATATGGGCCGTTTTCAAGTCGGACCCCCACCAGTTGGCGTAGGTGTCCACACGCCCCGCAAATGTGGCGGCAATGCCCTTGACCGTGCTGTGAAATACGAAGTGAGAATGTCCGGCACTCCGGGCCATGGCGCCGGCACGTTCATAGGCGTTGTGATGCTTTTCAAGCCAATGAGAATCCAGAAGGTCAGCATCACTGTCCACGAAGATCAGGTGTTGCTCCCGGGCGGTGACGATGCCGGTATTGCGGGCCGCTGCGATACCGCGCCGGTGTTCATGCCGCACGATTCTCAGGGAATAGGGATAGTGTGCGCATTGGACGGCCGACGTCACCGGGGTCGTGGACCCGTCATCCACGACGACCACTTCAAACTCCCGACACGCCTGCTCTTTCAGTTGCTTCAGGATGGACAACAAGTCCGACACCCGGTTATACACCGGTATGATAATGGACGAATTCATGGGCGTCGCATGCTCGCATTTATAGACACGGCACATCGGCATCCCGCGTGCCTTTTCATCAAGCGGGTCACCGCCTGCTCAGCAGTTTCAAGGCACCTGTCGCCTTGGATTTGAATTCATGAAACGAACGCACCGCGAAGATACTGTTAAGGATATACCGGGGACGAAAATAAAACCGGCGATACGACTGGCGATGGAACCGCACCAATTCAATGTCGCTGATATGTTCCGTCCAATGTTCCACATAGAAATCCTTCGTCGGATTCAGGGCCCAGGTGTTCCATCGGTTGGGTTCCACCAAACCCCGTTCCACCGCTTCCGCGTAGATTTCGGTATGCGGATATAAGTTCATGATGCCTATTTGAGCGTAGTCCGGCTTGAGGCTAATCAGGAAGTCGATATTGTGGCGTATGTCCGCCGCAGATTTCTCATGGGGCAATCCAATCATGAAGTCCGCCACCGTTTTGATGCCCAACCGCCTGCACCAGTGAAAAGCCTGCTTGATTTGCGCCAGGGTACATCCTTTTTTCAGGCGCTTCAACCCCTCATCCGACCCCGTTTCCACCCCGAAAAAAACCAGGCGCAAACCAACAGATTTGGCGAGGGCAAGGGACTCGAACGTAACCCCGTTCACCCGCCCCCTGAAATCCCAGACGATGTTCAGGCTCCGGTGTTTAAGCGCGGTACAGAATGCTTCCAGCCTTTCCGAGGTAATATTGAACAGGTCGTCGTAGAAATGAAATTCCTTGTATCCCAGGCGCAGGCATTCCTCAATTTCGTCCATAACCATTTCGAGGTTTCTCGGGCGGTATTGCTTGCAGGGGACATTACAAAAAGTACACTTATATGGGCAGCCGCGACTGGTGATCATGGTGGCAATGCGGCTTTCCAGGCCCACCACGCTGTTATACCGGATATGGGTGATACGGGACCGGTCGGGCGGCGGCAGCATATCGATGTCTTCCATATAGGCCGGGGCTACAGTGAGATAACCGCGATAACGGGGATCACGGTATTTTTCACCATTTCTACTTCTTATGGTATCCCGGGTGTAAACGCCGGGTATGCCGCCAATATCCCGCCCTGTACCCAGCCGTTCTATCAAGGACGCAAATGCCTGCTCGCCTTCGCCAACAATGATGGAGTCGAATTGCGGCAGTTGGGACGCCTCCACCGGAAAATCCGTAGCGTGATGCCCGCCCAGGCACAGGTGCGCCCCAGGCGCTACTGCACGCGCCGTTTCAGCCACCTGAATGACATCCAGCAGTGAAATAGTAAAACTGGTAATCCCGATGATGTCGGGTTTTATCGTGGCGAGATACTGCGGCAATTCTTTCTGGGAAATGTTTTCCCCCACACAATCCAGGAAGAAATACTGGTGCTTTGGCTGATACTTCTGCGCATAGGACAGCACGTACAAAGCACCCAGAGGCGGAAACTTTCCAAAATCACCCGGTTCCAGAAATCCCTTTCCTTTTTCATCCTTAAACTCAGGGATAACCTGTTTGTCCGGGGGATTGATGATTAGAATATTCATTGGTACTACCGTCTTGCTCCGTTGTATCTTCGGACTGGCGCATCCTCCCGGGGAAAGCATCTGGCGGGACCGGGGCGGCAAAAGCCCGCCTGCCTTCAGGAAGGCCCGCAACACATCCATTCGCCTGCATTATACCAAAAGGATACGCTTTATTCCGTCTGTCCTCGCAGGGCAGAAGATAAGCCGGACTGAGGACACGGAACGCTCTTTCCTTGTTATCATCATTGCCCTATGAAGGCCTTTCTCGGTTCTGATTGTTCACGTTGTACTTGTAACCGGGTCTATCGGCAGGGTCTGACATCCGTTTTATTCCTTTGAATCCCCGGAATGTTGCGTGTTAGAATAACCAAGGGATAGGGAGTTGTAGGGTGGGTCATGCTTCGGAGATATGTTTTGCGGCAAAGATGGCGTTCCCGGACAAAACATGGGCGGAATAGGTATGAGAGGAGTTGTTGTCGGCATCGGAAAATCTGGCGTCCGGGGCATAAATAGCGGCATTCTGCCGCCCCCCGATGGAGTTCCCTGTGCGTTGACGGAACCATCAGCCTGTTTCTGTGGGTGTCGGATCGTATTTTTTGTTTTCAACGCAATGTTGCGCCGACCAAAGATAATGTGTGAGTAAAACCGTATTGCAGTTCGCGGGCTTTGTTACCCCCGAGAGGGACGGAAAGCGCATGCCTCCGCTAAAAGGCCAGTATCAAGCGTGATGACAACCGGTAAGAATACCATACTT
>JAKLHG010000493.1 GCA_022710255.1 Candidatus Hydrogenedentota bacterium | reverse complement strand
TGAATGAATACGGATTATCTTTTTGTATAGCAATATCTTATTCACAATTCAATAAATCCCAGATCAGGAAATCTGAAATTGTCGCCACAACACCGGACATAGCCGGGATGCTGGTTACGTTGCTTGCGCACCTCCGGGTCGGTTACGGCGAGACCTCGATGGTCGGGCCTGCTCGGAGGCGGGGGTGAAGAAAGGATATTAGTCACGGGGAAAAGAAGGCGCCTTCACCAAGAGACGGCGCGTGCGGGTTTTCCCGTTGACCAGAGGAACATAGACCTCCACTATAGGCGCGATATCCAGTAATCGGGCTTTCTTCTTGTATCCATTACAGCCACGATTTCGATCGTCCCGCTATCTTCAATATACAAAAGCACAAAAGGAAAATGGTGAAGCAAACGTCTACGCACTTTGCCCCGGACAAGCACGCCCGCATCAGGATGCCCGCAAATAGACGCTGCCACTTGTTCAATTTCGTTCAGAAAACGGTGTCCAAGACCCTCCACCTTGGATTCGTAATACCTTGCGGCAGCAATCATTTCAGTTGCCGCGGGCTGAAGAAAATGAACCTCTTTTTTCATAAACGGGAACGAGCGTCACGCATGACCTCCTCCAAGGGAAGTGACGCAATACGCCCCGCCATATAATTATTCCAGCGCCGTTCCGCCTCCTCAATCCACAGCCCCTCGTCATAATCGGTATCCACAGAATCGAGACTGTCCAACAGGTGCAGTGCAAGTACCGCACGATCAACATCAGACAGATTCAAGGCTTCTTGTTCAATCTGTTCCCGTTGCATGACGCTGTTCCTTTTTTACATAAATTTTACTAGCTGTGAAATATATTGTACCACAATTATTTCAGTAAGTTCCGGAAAAGGTTGCTCTTATGCTTCCTTGATATAACGCCAGGGTGTAAAATAATTTGACCACCAGTCGTGCCACCTTAACCAGGAGGATGTATCATTACAACTTACTGCGTTTTAAAATCGCCGGTTTGCATGATGGTCGGTCTTTCCCTCATGATTATGACAGATCGCAACTATCCAACAAAGAGTTTATAATAGACGGGATTTATGTTTTAACGGGAGATGTGGGTAGGGCTGTGTAGGTTTTCCAAATGCGGATGCAGGCTGAGCAAGGGAAACAGCACCCGGCGTCCTTGTGACCTTTCGCTGGTCGTGCCCCTTCACCTTGCGGCCGAGTGTGCCGGAAATGTACATGACCCCTCTTGCGCAAGACTTCCGAAATCAATCCATAGGACCTCGACAAATGAAAAGATACCCAGAGAGGGAGAATATATAATGATAATTCCCAGTCAGATGTATATTGACGGTGCATGGGTGGATGCGTCCGACGGTGCGGTAACCGAAGTGATCAATCCCGCCGATGAAACGGTGGTGCATACGGTGCCCGTGGCCACGGAAGCGGATTTGGAGCGCGCGCTTGCGGCGGCGGACCGCGCCTGGAAAGCGTGGCGCGAGGTGGATGCCTGGACGCGCAGCGCGAAGCTACGCGCGGCGGCGGACTGGCTGCGGGCGCACCGGGAAGAAATCGCCGACGTGTTGACCGACGAGCAGGGCAAGACCTCCGGCGAATGCTTGGGGGAAATCGGCGCGGCGGCGGACCAGTTCGACTGGTATGCCGACGAGGCGCGCCGCATCTACGGCCGCGTCATTGACGCCCATTCCCGCAATAACCGGCTGCTGGTCATCCGCCAATCCGTGGGCCCCGTGGCCGCCTTTTCGCCCTGGAACTTTCCCGCGCTGCTGACATCGCGCAAGATGGCGTCGGCCATCGCGGCGGGCTGTTCGATTATTGTAAAGCCGCCCGTGGAAGCGCCGGGCACCGCCCTTTACCTGGCCCGGGCCTGTGAAGCCGCGGAAATTCCCCCGGGGGTGGTCAACATGGTAACGGGCAAGTCGTCTTTTATCAGCCGGCATTTGATCGCCTCCGACATCATCCGCAAGGTCAGCCTCACCGGTTCCGTGCCCATCGGCCGGGAAATGCTGCACCAGTGCGCCGACGGAATCAAGGCGGTGTCCATGGAACTGGGCGGCCATGCGCCCGTGCTGGTTTTCGAGGATGCGGACGTCGAGGCGGCGGCGGAAATCTGCGCGCGCGGCAAGTGCCGCAATAACGGCCAGGTCTGCATTGCCGCGAGCCGCTTTTTTGTGCAGGAATCCGTGGCGGAGCGCTACATTGAAAAATTCGTCGCGGTGGTCAAGGCGCAAAAGATGGGATGCGGCAAGGACCCCGGCACGGACGTGGGCCCGCTGGCGAACCGGCGCCGCCTGGAAACCACGGAGGCGCTGGTGGCCGACGCCCTCGCGAAAGGCGCGCACCTGCGCTGCGGCGGGAAACGGCCCGAAGGCTTTGACAAGGGGTTCTGGTACGAACCGACGGTGCTGACCGGCATGGACCATACGATGCGCATCATGCGCGAAGAGCCTTTCTGCCCGGTCGCGCCGATTGCGACCTTCAGCACCCTCGAGGACGGGCTCGAAAAAGCCAACGCCACCGAGTTCGGCCTGGCGGGATACGTTTTCACCAAGAGTACCCGGACGGCCCTGCTAGCCTCGGAAGGCATCGAGGCGGGCATGATCGGCGTCAATACCATTCTGCTCGCCACCGCCGAGATTCCCTTCGGCGGCGTCAAACATTCCGGTTACGGGCGGGAAGGCGGCAGCGAGGGTATTCTGGACTATACCGTGGCAAAGCATATCAACATTCAACTGTAAAGGGCCGTTTCCTATGGCAACCGGTGATGAAGGCAAAGGCATAGAACGCCACCTGACCAGTTACGGCGATCGCGAATTCAGCAAGTACATGCGCCGCGCATTTCTGGCTTCGGCCGGCTATGACCGGCACGACCTGGACCGGCCCATTGTGGGCATTGTGGACACCTCTTCGGACTACAATACCTGCCACCGCCAGATGCCGGAAATGGTGCAGGCCGTCAAGCGCGGCGTGCTCGAGGCGGGCGGCCTGCCCCTGGCGTTTCCCACCATTTCGCTGCACGAGATTCTGACCGCGCCGACCACCATGCTCTTCCGCAACCTGGCGGCCATGGACACGGAGGAAATGATTCGCGCCCAGCCGATGGACGCCGTGGTGCTGCTCGGCGGATGCGACAAGACCGTGCCCGCCCAAATCATGGGCGCCATCTCCGCCGGCGTGCCTTTCGTCAGTGCCGTGGCGGGACCCATGTTGACCGGTTCCTGGCGCGGGCAGCGCCTGGGCGCCTGCACCGACTGTCGCCGTTTCTGGGGCAAGTTCCGCGCGGGCGAGATCGACCGCGTGGAGATCAAGCAGGTCGAGACTCGCCTGGCCACCACCGCGGGCACCTGCGCGGTGATGGGAACAGCAAGCACCATGGCCTG
>JAKLHG010000492.1 GCA_022710255.1 Candidatus Hydrogenedentota bacterium | reverse complement strand
CGGAGGCCATTCAAATCCGTTTCAATTCCTCCTAATCCCGCCGGCAGCTCGTGGTTGTCTCTTCCTTCTGCGCGTCGTTTATTTCCTATCCCCCCATTTGCCATTAACGCACCTCGTGTCTCCAGCCCACACGAACATACGCATACCTCGCCGCCATGCCCCCTCGTCTCGTCACAGGGCGCTTACGTTCGTTATCGCTGATTGCCGCTCAAGATTTTAAAGTAAAGCATGCCTCTCTTTTTGTAACTGCCCGGTTGACGCTTCATACAGCACCCTCAGCAGCCCGGAACGACTGTTTTACAACTTCATCTTACGCACACCCCTTCTTCTTGTAACCTGAAATCCTGAATGCTCGCTGCAAAAAGAACCTTCTTGAGCAAACAATTCGCCCGCCGTTATGAAGTGCGTTGAACGTAAGAATGAACACGTGTCTCGGAACTTTTATGAATCTGAAAGAAATGGTCTTATTGCTTGCGCATTTACTCTGAGCATTAACCAGAAAGCCGTCAGCGCATTCTCACCCTGGTTTCCCGGGAAAAGCCAATAATCTTATTCGGCCGTTGATCTTTCCGCACTCGTTGCCATGCCCTTGAGCATGCCCCTGAATACAAATTGATGAATCGGATACAGGGCGTACCAGTAGGCCAATCCAAGCAGGCCCACAGGATCGTACTGGGCTGTCTGGCAAATCACCGCCCCCGTGCCTTCCGGTTCCACCTCAAACTGAAGCCAGGCCCGTCCGGGCATGCGCATTTCCGCGGTCAACAGCAATTTTCGCAGCGGCTCCACTGCTTCCACGCGCCAGCAGTCAATAACATCGCCTGTCCGAAGATGTTCCGGATCGCGCCTGCCGCGATGCATGCCCACTCCGCCAACCATCCAGTCGAGAAAGCCCCGTATTTTCCAGAGAATATTTCCATAATACCATCCGGTTTCCCCGCCGATGCGCTGAATAACGGCGAAGGCGCTCTCCGGTGGAGCATGGGTGCGCATTCGCCGGCTGTCCACGATCCGGCTGCCAAAACGGACACCTCCCCAATTTGGCTCTTTGACCGAGGAAAGGGCATCGGTCCATCGGGTTTCCGAAAATTCACGGTCTTCATTTTTTATGGCGCGCACAATCGCTTCAGGAACACCCACGGGACGTATGTCAAAGTCCCGCAAGGCGTTTGGGCAATGCACCACGCTTGGCGTGGTAATGCTTTCTATCAGCCTTCGGCCAATGGAGGAGAAAACGGGAGTCACCAGCCCAAGCCAAAGGCTGGAAAGCCTGGGCGTTAGTACCGGCACGGGAATAAACAGGCGTTTCAATCCCCGGACACGTCCAAATTCACGCATGAGTTCAAGATAAGACATGCGTTCCTCCCCGCCGATTTCATAAACCCGGTGCGCGCCCGGAGGTAAATCCGAGGCGTCTGTCAGGTAAGCAAGCACATCGTCTATCGCTATTGGTTGCGCCTTTACGGAAACCCAGCGGGGAATAATCATCACGGGCAAGCGCTGAACCAGGGCACGGATCAATTCAAAGGACAAACTGCCGCTGCCGATGATGATTGAGGCGCGAAATTCGATGGTTTCTACACCCGATGAGCGGAGAATTTCACCCACGCGCAACCGGCTGCGCATGTGGGCGGAAGGAGGAATGTCCGGGTCGCAAAGACCGCCCAGATAAATAATGCGCTTGATACCCGCAATCTTCGCCGCCGCCGCAAAATTTTGCGCGGCAAGTTCTTCCTCTGTCTCAAAATCGCCCTGCCGACCCAATGCGTGCACCAGGTAATAGGCGTAATCCACCCCTTCAAAAGCGTTTGTTAACGAGGCGGCATCGGTCAAGTCCCCGGCAAAAAGCGTTGTGTCTTTGCCAATGCGTTTTTCAAGCACCTCGGGACGACGGGCCAGACAATTTACCTTAACCCCTTTCGATTCGAGCACGCGCAACAGTCTACCCCCGACATAACCCGTTGCACCGGTGATGAGTACTCTCATAATGGCTTGGCCTTCATGATTTTGCAGCCGTTAGAATCAAAGCCAGCGCTCTAGGCCGCGTGAGACCAAGCCCATGCACAGGGCTGTTCCGGCGCATACCACGGTGCCCCAGGCGATATCCACGAGGGTGACCGCGAGCGGCCAATTTTTGACCACCGCGAAATTGGTCAAATCATAGACGGCGTAGGTAACCGCGCCAAAAAGGGCTCCCCAGAGGACAAACGAAAGAAGAGGACCTTGCTGTGGAACACGGGGCAGGGCAAATATCTGGATTCCTGTGACTATTACCGCCCATGTAGCCAGCGCCGCGGGGATATTGACGACCATGTTCCCGTCCTCTATATGCAACAGAAACCCAATCTGCTTTCTGTAAAAGTCGGAAGCGAAAAAACCAATCCAGAACAAATCAAGAATCAACAATCCTGCCATGCCGGAAAACCACGTGATCAAAAGTTTAAGAAACATAGCGCACTCCTCATTTTGTTAATGTTAACAAGCCATGTTACGCCTCCATTCCCCGAAAAGCGACTATCCACTCAGGGGAAAGGCCATTCTTGCATCAACTTCACCACCGCCTTCTCCTTCGCCTTTGCCTCCACGTCCACGGTTGCCCGTGAAACCTGACGCCAGGCCTCGGGCACATCCGCCACGTCTATAAAATCCGAGTGCGGTTTGGGGTCACCTGCCGACCAACCATGTCGGGGCGAGGAGATATGAAACCATGGCTCCCGATTGCGCCGCACCCAGCTTGCCACGCAGAGTCCGGTGGCCTCTTCCACGGAAAGCCCATCGGGCAGGCAGCGGTGATGATGCACATCATAGACAAAAGGAATGTGCAGCCGCTCGCATATCGGCGCAACATCGACGGGAGCGTAACTGATATCATCGTTTTCCAGGGTCAGCCGTCTTTTACAGCGCGTGGATAATTTTGGGAAAACCCTCACAAGCCTCTCCTTGCCGGCAATCTTGTCGCCATATACACCGCCGACATGGATGTTTATGGTTTCCGCGCCCAACTGCTCCGCAAGCCACGCCTGATATTCCAATTCCGCAATGGACTTTTGAACCACCTTTTCGCGGTGTGAATTTAGCACCACAAACTGATCCGGGTGAAAACTAAGCCGAATGTCATGACTTCGCGCCGCGACGCGTACGTCCGTCATCGCCTGAATCAGCGCATCTCGGTTGGGCAGCATTTCTACGGTATAGCCAGCTTCAGGATGGGTAAAACGGGGAAAGAGCGGGGAAAGGATGCGGAAAGCGCCGATGCCTAGTTCCCGCGCGAAATGCAACGCCCGTAACAGACTCTGAAGGTTGAATAAACACAATTCTCCCGCTTTTTCAAGCCGTTTCTGAGGAGACAATTTGAGAAGCGTCTTTGCCGTGGTAGTCCGG
>JAKLHG010000491.1 GCA_022710255.1 Candidatus Hydrogenedentota bacterium | reverse complement strand
CCGGAATTATTGCTCTGCTTCTCCTCCTGGCAGGGGCAGTCCTCGTTCGGCATGCCATGTCCCGACATTTAGCCTTACGAAAAAAACGCAACCGGTTCTGACCTACGCGCCCTTCCCCGACTCATCCTCCTCGTCTATATGCGTTTCTTCCCAAGTAAAACGCCAGCCGGGAGCGTGTTTATGAATCCATTCCTCCACTGCCGACCGCCCCAAATCCTCTCCGGCAAGTTCAGATGCAATCCATTTAAACCGGGCAATCTCCTCGCGTTGAGAATGAAGCATACGTTTCATACGGTTTTCCCGCCACCGCTTGGCGCAAGTGGCCTGCCAGTCTTGCAGGGCTTCGCTAAAGCTGACATCGCACCCCAATTCCTGTGACATTTCATACTTATGGCGGTTTATTGCGCGACGTTCCGCTTCCGCTATCATTGCTCTCAGCTTGGTATAGTACTCGATAGAAGCATCATTTTCGGAATAACAAAGTGCAGGTTCCATTTTTTATCCTCAACTCGTTTATACAATACCAAGATTTTAATAGAAATTGCGTCCGGTGTCAAGCATTATTTTACGGAATACAGCAAAGAACCTGTCTTTCACGCAACAGAGATCGAACCTCTGACAGTTGGCACCCTCTTTGCACCTCTCACCTCATAGAGTAGCCCATGAACAGAGACGACCCGCAGTCAAGTGCAAACAGGCATAAACACAGTTTACCCGCTCCAAGACGACATCCTGTCCGGACAGCGGCTCAAAGCGGGTAAACCCTTAAAACAATGCACGTGCAGCGTCCCCGCGCAACAGTAACTCTGTTTCCAAGGGGGGATTATTTTGCTGCGGAAGCTTCCGAAGCGAGTTCCGCGGCAACTTTGTTCATGTACGCGACGCATTCCGCAATGTCCGGCACATTGTTGTCCCAATTGTGTTCGTATTCAATGGAGAACACGGGGGTTTTCACTTTTTGCCGGATGACCTCGGCGAGAATGGCTTTCACGTCCACGGCGCCGGTTCCCCAGATGACGTCGTGGGCGTCCCGTTTGCCGGCTTCATTCAGGTCTTTGATATGGAAGGAGATCAGCCTGCCGTCAAGGGCCTTGACCGCTTCCACCGAATCCAGTCCGGAACGCACCCAGTGCCCCGTATCGGCGCACACACCCAGCCGCTCACTTCGTCCTTCCAGGGCTTCAACGGCCACCTTGTAGTCCCAATAAAGCGACGGCTTGGGATGATTATGAATGGCGACGTTAATCCCATATTCCCCTGCGAGTTTGTCCACAAATTCCAGATTGTTCCGCGCGGGTTCCGAAACGATCGTTTCGATGCCCATGGCCTTGGCGAAGTCAAACACTTTCCGGGCCTCTTCTTCATTGGCGGACAGGCCGACCACACCATAGCAAAGCAGGGTAACGCCCGCCTCTTTCAGTTTCTGCTGGGCGAGCTGGCGGTGTTCTTCGCTCATGGTATGCTCAAACTTTACATCTTCCGGCAGGTCAGCGCTCAACCGCTGCCCCGGGAAGGCCTCCGCATACTTCAGGCCGATGGAGGCCGTTTTATCTATGGCTTCCATGAACGTGAAGCGGTTGAAACTCCATAACTGGCACCCGACCCGCCATCCCAGCGCTTCCACGGCCGACAGGTCGGCGCCGGTTTCGGCGCGCGCCGTAAAGGATACAAACAGCGTCAGGGCGGCAACAAGCATGGTAATCACAAAGACGGAACACATGGCTTTCATTTCTTTCTCCTTGATGTTACATACCGCTATTCCCCGGTGTCTCTTCGGGAACACCGGCACTCTTGCTACATAACGACATTGGGCCTTATCATATCATCAGACGGGGGCGAGTTTGAAACAGGCCGTTACCTTCGACAGCGCTTACCGTACATTGTCAGTATCCGGAAATCTTCTTTAATGTGGACGTTGCCCGCGCCCCATGAAAATATAACAACACCTGAGCAAAAAATGGGACTACCTCCGGCGCACGCCAAATCCACGATCGGTGTACCTAATCCTGAACCGCGCCGGTGGCTGTCCCGTTTTTTTTTGCGGCCGTGATGTACAGAACCGAAAAAATTCGGGACAGTTCCGTCCCGCGATTGCGGCTGATGTCGAATATGGTGTATGCTCAGTAGCAGAAAACGGCCACGGGAGAAGCCCCGTGTGTAAGTAACCCGGCAGGAAACAGGAGCGATGAAACAAGTCTTGGTAAAAGGCGGCAGCGTGTGCATTGAAGAGGTGCCGGCGCCGGCGGTGGAACCCGGCACGGCCCTGGTGCGCGTCGCCGCGTCCCTCATCAGCTCGGGCACGGAGTCGGGATTCCTGTCGGAGGGCGGCACGGCGGGATATATGCTCAAGAAGGCCAGCGACCCCCTGAACATTGAGAAAGTAAAACGGAAACTGGCCACAGTCGGGATCAAAGGAACCCTGGAGATCGTGCGGGATAAACTGCTGGAGTACCAGGCGCCGGGATACAGCACGGCCGGCGTCATTGTGGACACGGGACCGGACCTGCCGTTTTTCCGCGTCGGGGACCGTGTGGCCTGTTCCGGGGTGGGCTATGCCTGTCACGCGGAATATAATGTGGTTCCCCATCAGTTGCTGACGCCCATCCCTGAAAATGTAAGTTTTGATGAGGCGGCGTTTGTCAGCCTGGGTGCCATCGCCTCGCAGGGGGTGCGGCGGGCGCAGCCCGGCTTTGGAGAAACCTTCCTTGTTTCCGGGCTGGGACTGGTGGGACAGTTGACGGCGCAAATCCTGCGGGCCGCGGGATGCCATGTCATTGGCTGCGACCCTATCGAGACCAGGCGCGGCCTTGCCGCATCGCTGGGCGCGGATGCCGTCTGCGCGCCGGAGGAACTGGAAGCGGTCACACGGGAACAAACGGCCGGGTACGGCGCGGACGGCGTTCTTGTCTGCGCGGCGGCGAAGGACAGCACCATTACGAACCAGGCGCTGGACTTGTGCCGTCAAAAAGGCCGTGTGGTGGTGGTGGGCGCCGTGGGGATGCACCTGGAACGCGGCGCGCTTTATGCCAACGAGTTGGATTTTATGCTGTCCTGTTCCTACGGCCCCGGGCGGTACGACCGCCAATACGAGGAACGCGGTCTGGACTATCCCATCGGCTATGTGCGCTGGACCCAAGGCCGCAACATGGCGGAATTCCTGCGGATGGTGGATTCCGGCCGTGTAAAAGTGAAACCGCTTATCAGCGTGTCGGAACCCATAGCCCGGGCCGAGAACGCCTATGCCGCCGTGATGGCGGGCGGCGCCATGCCGGACATGCGCAGTCTGCTGCTGGCCGGTCTGTACAGCGCGGGTGCGCACGGCATCATGACGCTGAACGATTTCAAATCGGTCGAAGGTGATACCCGCATGGGCATCGGTTCG
>JAKLHG010000490.1 GCA_022710255.1 Candidatus Hydrogenedentota bacterium | reverse complement strand
TGTCCGCTTTGTTGTGAGTTGCGTCAAGCTATCTTATTTTTTCGCCGCAACTGTCCAAAAAATGGGGGGAACTTCAGTCAGTAAAAGGAATAAGTGGAATAAGGAATTGTGCATATAATTTTTCATCGATGTTATTTAATGCCCCGGAGATTATATTTATAACGGACTTCGCTGCATACTCTGTTATTTTAGTGGTACGTTCATCGAAGACAATGCGCGTACGAGAGGGGTCTGTGCTGAAATCACCATTGATCTTTACTGCCAGTCCTGTTGCTTCATAAGTAGGCAAGAATGCGTGAACAACAGATTCTTGTTCATTAAGACGTGTTATTCCATTTTCGTCATGAATAAATGCTAGTGAAAGTCCATTCTGCTCAAGTATAGTCCATACCGTTGCACCATTGGAGCCAGCTAAATTAATAGTATGTGTCTGGTTATTCTTCTGCTCTCGTCTTGCGTTAATTATTGTCTTTGTATCCGTACGGATATCTATCTGGATGATATTCTTCAGGAACAGCAAAGAGGTTTCATCGAGCAAACTAAACTCCGATTCTATACTGGATACTATAAGATCCGTAAATATAAAAATCGTTTTAAAACCCTGTTCCTTTAATACATCAACCGGCTTCTCGAATTGCATTCGTTCCTCGTTTAAAAGCTCATGAGGGATACGAATTAACGGCACTCTGGTAACCTCTGGGAGTTCCATAGCGGTACGTTTTCGTGAAAACGTTGCTTCAGTCTGTCCGCTGATAAGGTGAATCTTTTCTGCAAAGCCCGCAACAGATTTGAAACCTATACCCCGATAGCCAATATTGGAACCACGGATTTTTGAGGAAGAAGCACTACGGCACAGGCTTTCAAAATCTTCTTTGGTGAAAGGCCTTCCATCATTTGCTATGAGCAAAAATTGTCCATCACGCAGAATAACAAACCGTCTTGCACCGGCATCATCGGCATTTTGCAAAAGCTCAATAAAAGATCGTGAATTGTAGCTCTCAGCAATATATTGCTCTAGACCTGCAAGATCCGACAAAAGTCTTGGTGAGTTACGTCCTTCAATTAATAAACTATCTCGTATAATTTTTAGCATAAATAATTATGACTCTATTTTAGGATACACACGGATTTTAGAAACTTGCAAGTAAGCATTTGGTATGACTATTTCAAAGGCTTCAAATCCATAGAAAGATTCTGCCTCGACCCTTGTATCGCTCTTATACAAAACTCTTCCCGAATCATCATGTTCTGTTGCAATTATTTCAATGTTTTTATTTATTTTAGTCCCGTCAATCGGATATACTTCACCTAGAACATACATCCAGTTTCCACCGTCTTCGTGTAAATAAATTTTGGCGGTTACTCCTTCCAGTGTAATACCCAGTCTTTCCTCGAATGCTTCAAGGCGTTCAACGGGGATAATCTTTTCCATAAAGCCAACTCCTTTTGCAATATTCCATCTTCTCGAGCAATTTTCTTCTTAACAACAAGCGAATCGAATATATCTTCCCTGTATCTTTTAAAAATTTATGTGCGTGTTAGCAGTTTTGCGCTGACCTGTAAAATTCTGTACCTGTACCAATAGGCTAATGTATACTCTGCATAGCATTTTACTCGTGGCCTATGCGGAATTCAAACCTGCACTTTGTTGACGTTACGGGGCTTGTGATTTTCGCGAAAAGATACCGATCAGGGACTTTCACCATGAAAAGAATCAATAGACGCATTTTCCTTAGCACAGGTTCGGCGCTTACTGCTGCCTCGGTATTTCATATTGTACCGCGTCACGTGCTGGGCGGGACGGCCTACGCCGCGCCAAGCGAAAAACTGAATATTGCCGGTATTGGCGTGGGTGGTATGGGTGCGGCCAATCTGCGTGCGTTGCAGTCAGAAAATATTATAGCCTTGTGCGACGTGGATTCGGACTATGCCGCCAAAACGTTTAACCAGTATCCTGACGCAACTGTGTATAAAGACTACCGCGTGATGCTGGAGAAGCAGCAGGACATTGACGCCGTGGTCATCGCCACGCCCGACCATACCCATGCCGTTATTGCCATGGCGGCGATGCGGGCCGGCAAGCATGTCTATTGTCAGAAACCGCTTACTCACACCGTATACGAGTCGCACCGGCTAGCACAGGTTGCGGCGGAAAGGGGTGTATGCACGCAGATGGGCATCCAGGGGCATTCGGGCAAGGATGCCCGGCAGGTTTGCGAGTGGATCGCCTCGGGCGCCATCGGCGCCGTACGTGAAGTCTTGACCTGGTGCAGCCTGACCTATTATCCCTGGGGTCATGCCAGCTGGAGCGCATCCCGGGGCACACGCCCGGAAGAAACGCCGCCCGTGCCCGAAACGCTGGACTGGGACTTATGGATCGGCCCCGCGCCGTTCCGCCCGTACCATTCCTGCTATCACCCGCGCACGTGGCGCAGCTGGCTGGATTTCGGTTGTGGCATGATGGGCGATCGCGGTGCGCACACGTTGGACCCCGTCGTCTGGGCATTAAACCTGGGCGCGCCGGAAACGGTGGAGGCGAACAGTACCGACCTCAATGACGAAACCCACCCCATTGCATCCATTGTCCGCTATCAGTTCCCGGCGCGCGGGGAGCAGCCACCGGTAACGGTGTCCTGGTACGACGGACTTGAACCGCCCCGCCACCCGGACGTGGAAGACCCGCGCGACCTGGGCGACGGCGAGGGCGGCGCGCTGTTCATCGGCGAATCGGGCCTGCTCACCTGCGGCACTTACGGCAACAGCCCGCGTCTGCTGCCCAAGGCGCGTATGGATACGTTTACACCGCCGCCGGAGACCATGGAGCGCGTGCCGGATTCCCATGAGATGGACTGGGTGCGCGGCTGCAAGAACGGCACGCCGGCCGGCGCGAATTTCGCGTATTCCGGCCCGCTTACGGAAACGGCGTTGCTGGGCAACATTGCCAAGCGCTTCCCGCGCACCATACTGCGCTGGGATAGCGCCACACTCGCGTTTCTGGATAACGCCGACGCCACGGCCATGATTAATCCCGCGTACCGGGAGGGCTGGACGCTATAAGCGCAGACTTCCTGTTCTCGGCAGGGTTTCCTAATGATATTTCGGAATCCGGGTTGGCAGTCTTTTTTGCGGTCATCTTCGTACAAGCCGCAAGAAAGGGACAGACAACGAAATAGCCAATGTCAGTAGAGTACATGTATCCTTCGTTACTGATGGCTATTTCGTCATCAGTCCCTTTTTGCTCCATCTTTTTGTTTGTTTACGAGCCTGCGGGCATTTCCGATGAGCTCAGGTAGTCTGAATCCGGCTCTTGTTTTTCCAGGAAGTGCTCTGAGGCATACGAAATCGCCCAGGCGCCGAGGGGTGCCGTCACGGCAATGCTCAGCACCGCCATGGTCAGGATGACC
>JAKLHG010000049.1 GCA_022710255.1 Candidatus Hydrogenedentota bacterium | reverse complement strand
AGGAGCTCCACACCACGATGGGCCTGTGCGGCGTCAACACCATCGCCGAGATCGACGATCGCGTGCTGGCGGTTTGACGCCAGCGACGCAACCTCGATCGTGATCACGATGTTGACCTGGATCAACGCGCGCGCCGGAAAAGGCGTGGCAAGGGTGGCGGTTTGTCCGTGGAGTTTCATGTAGCCGATGCCGCCATCCAGTACCTTGTCCACCATTGGGGAGTCGAATTCACTGAAAGAAATCTCCTGCTGGAGCGGGTCTGATAACGTCTTGTAGCTGTCACGCCGCGCTTCCAGACGGGTTACCCAGACACTTTCGGAATCAAGGTTGCGAAACATAACGGACACTGTTGTGCCCACAGGCGCGCGGGTCAACAGCGCGCACTGCTTTAAAAGACGGCATTCCCGCGTGGCGCACGGGGTGTCGTTCCAAAGCAGGGAGGTCTGTTCCAGCGCTTTGGCCACCGGCAGGTCATTCCACTGGATGATTTCAGCGCCCCATTTTATACCGGCCATGTCGGCAAAAAAGCCGGGTTCCACCTGTACGACCCGGATTCGGCCGTCCTCCATGGGCGCCACGGAAAAACCGTATCCGCCCCCGATGGCTTCTTCACGGTATGTTTCGGGCGTGGTGATACCCAGGCTGCTGTCCGGGATGGAAAAGAGGTAGGAACGCAACGCCAGGTAATAGGCTTTGTCATCCTGCGCCAGTTCGGCCGCTTCCACCAACGGGGCGTGGGTGTCATACAGTACGTCCCAGTCAATCTTCTTCCAATCCGTAAACGCGTATTCGCGGCTCAACTTTTGATGCATGGCTTGAAAGGCGTCCGGCCAGGCGCGGTTTTGAAAGTTACCCTCGCTGTAGCTGCCGAAAATTTCCTTTACCGCGTCCATACTGAACCCCACCCCGGAGGGAACCACCCCCGTTTTTGTCGCAGTACGGGCGCAGCCCGCGCCAAGCAGCGCTGCCGCAAGGCCGGACAGCAGGCAACAGGCCATAAGACGAAAAACAGCGATATTTGGTGTGCGAGGTATCATCCGGTTGTTCTCAAGTCAAGCGCCCAGGAAAACGGAGCGGTATTGTTTCACCCCTATTGCTTGAGTATTGTATCATATTTGACAGTAAGAAGGTTGAATTTATGTGCGTGACGCGGACGGGCGGACGCTGATGTTCCGAACACGCGGAACAGCGCTTGCCTGGCGAGTATCGGATATAAGGCAGTACCATGGCCCATAAACCTGTTATGATGACCACTACCCTCTGGGATTTTCCGTCGCAACAATATGGCGACGAATCCCAGGGTGACAAGCACTATCGCGGCGCCACGCCTGCCTATATCCTATGGAATCTGCTGCAGCGTTACACCCGCCCCCGGGATCTGGTGGTGGATCCCATGGCCGGTAGCGGCACCACTCTGGACGTGGCGCGCGAATTGAACCGGCGTGCGCTGGGGTATGATGTTAATGTCACGCGCAAGGACATTTTCAACTGTGATGCACGCAAACTGCCCCTCGAAGAAGCCAAGGCGGCCTTTGTTTTTTTAGACCCACCCTATTCAACACACATTGATTACAGCGATGATCCGCGCTGTATCGGAAAACTTGACGCCCGAACCCCCGCATATTATGAGGCCATGGAAAAGGTGATTGGTGAAGTGCATCGCATTCTGAAACCCGGCCGACATATGGCGCTCTATGTTTCGGACTCCTTTCAGAAAGGAAAACCCTTCTGTCCCATCGGCTTTGAATTGTTCCAAAGGCTTTGCAAACGCTTCGAACCGGTGGATATTGTTGCTGTCACCCGCCACAATGCAACGCTTGACCGCAATCATTACCATACCGCCGCCATAGAGGGGAATTATTTCCTGCGTGGATTCAACTATCTGTTTATTATGAAGAAAGAAAAATAAGGTCGGGATGCTGGATTTTGTGCCGCGATTCCGCCCATCTGTTTCTGCGGCTCATGTCACTCTGCGCGGAGGTTGTCTTGAAGGACTGCGCCTTCAGGGGCAACTATACCTCCCTTGTTTCCTTCATGGTAGAGGATATCCCGGATGAATACGCCGGGGTTGGTTCCGGTGACTTCAACGGCGGCGCGCATAGTGCCGCCGGCAGTACGGTCAAGTATCTGGCAGTCCGTAACGCTTGTGTTCCGGCTGTTCTCAATGAAGATGCCGCAATGGCGAGGTTCGAATATCTGGCAGGCGGCGATAAGCGTTTCGCGGCTATTGAGCACGGACACGGCTCCACCTCGCGCATCGTCTCCGGCGCATGCATCGTTGAGCAGATTGCCCTGAAGCAGCACCCCCTCGCAGTTTTCGATACGTATGCCGTTGGCGAGGTCTTTACCCCGGTTATGGTCCTGGTCCAGGGAGTTGCCTGAAACTACAATATGGCGCGCCCCCTCGAGATAAATGGCATTCTCCGCGCCGGTATAGATATGGTTGCCCGAGACCGCCACGCCGGTTGTATTTTTCAGGTGGATGTTTGTCGCCTGACTGCCGATGAGATTGCCGCTGATGGTCCACAGCCCCGCGCGGCCGCGGGCCTCGGGTTTCACGGGCGCTTCAAAACGGATGTTTGCGCCGTTGGGGCTGACCCGTGCCTGGATGGTGTTGCCGGCGATGGCGCCTTCCTCGACGGAGCCATCGGCCACGTCTATCCAAACGTCTGCGGAGGCCTCCGCTTCAAGATCGTAGTTGTATTCAATGTCGTTGCCGGTGATTTGCAGGTCCCGTACTTCACCGCCGATCAAACGTATGCCGCCTGCCTTGCAATAGCTGATATGGTTATCAGCGATATTGGCCTGATGCAGGTTCACATGGTCGAAAAAGACGCCGATACCGCTGCAGTTATAAATATGACTGCCCTCAACGATGATATTCCGATTACGGCCGCTAAAAAGTAGTCCGTGGCGTACCTTGCGCACCTGAACGCCGCGCACCGTGGGCTGCACGGTTCCGGTGAACTCAATACCGTCCGCTTCCGGATGGGCGCCCACAATGTCAATGGCGCCCACGCACGGCGTGCGTTCAACCTCCGAGACGACAGGGTCGAAGGAACTCGGTGCGGCTGTACCCGTGTGGTTTCCAATAAAGCGGAAAGCGGGACCCGGCCCGGCCATGACCACGCGCGCGCCGCCGCCCGCGCCGTCCAGATTCACGGGACCGCGCTCCTTGATCGGGATAATGATGGTGTTCGTGATGCGGTAAATGCCTTTGGGAAAATAGACCCGCCCGGTCTGCGTTTCATTGACGGCACGTTGCAGTGCTTCCGTATCGTCGGCAACGCCGTCGCCCACCGCCCCGAAGTCACGGGGGTTTACTGCCCTGGCCTGGGATGAAAAGAATACAGCAACTAAAAACACCGTTAATAAAACAGGTAACGCGGTCCGCATCTTGGGGTCTCCTTATTCGTTTACAGGGTACAAAAAAGGACTTAAGAGACACAAAGGGCATCAAGGGGCGGTTTATTCCAGGGCCTGGCGCAGCGCGTCTGATAAGCCCTGCAATTCGTCCCGGGAAAAGTTCAGCGTCACTTTGCTTCCCCCGGGATGGCGGCAGGTCAGGGCGAAGCCGTCTTCTTTTTCTTCCAAGCGCCAGGGTTCGCCCTTCGGCATTTTCGCCTCGGGAACCATCCAGTACTCCGGGTCGAACTCGGCTATCTGGACCAGGATGCCGAAGGCGTCCCGGGGGTGAATAAACACTTCCTTCCAGGTGCCGTCCGGGTATTCATGTCTCCCAAAATAGGGAATACCGTGCTCCTCCAGCCTTTTAATCGCGGCCTCCAGATCCGGCGTCTGCAGGGTAATGTGGTGAAATCCGCCCTCGCGGTTTGCGAGAAAGCCGTCCAGAAAGCTGGTTTCCGCCGAAGGCGATATCAGTTCCAGGCGGGACAGGTCCCCAAGGGAAAGCGTTTGCCAGTAAAAATTGCGGCCGGCTTCGTTGTAACATTTCCCGGGCAACGCTCCCAAGATATCCCGGAAGAAGGCCAGCGCCTTCTCGTGATCCCTGACGGCAAAAGCGACGTGGTCTACGCGTGAAATCATGGTGTGCTCTCCTTGTTATGGTTATTTCTTAAAGAAATGCAAAGGACATAAAGGACACAAAGAACAAGAGGGACTCAAAAGACAGGAGAGTACGGGCGATTATTTCCCTTATGTCCTTTGAGTCCTTTAGGTCCTTTGATATCATTTTGGAACCTCGTCAAAGATGTCATTTGTCCAACACGTCCGCCACCGAATCTTTGCGAGTCAGCGTCCGGAAATTCTGGACTCGGTGAAAGGTCATGAAGTTGGCATCATGATTGTTACGCGCGCCGCCGATACCGTCATCGTGGGCGGTACGGCAGACCGCGATGATATCCTCGCCCTCAAAACGCCAGTCCACATATTGAAACCCGTGCGCTTTGGTGTCTTTGTGGTACAGTGCCACGCACCGGGTTTCCCAGTGGCGCAGGTCGGGCGAACTTACCAGCGCCAGGGTGTTGCGTACGGTCCCGGGCCGGTTCTTGTCCTGATGGCGCGGGGGCACGATAGTGGCCAGAGACCAATAGAGGCCGCTCTGTTCGTCCTTGCGGATGGTGAATTTTTTGGCGCCGCCGGGGAAATCCACAAAACCGGTTGTGGGATCGAAGGAGGCGGTTTTGCCGTCCGCGCTGACCGTCACAATAGCCGCCTTTTCGGGATACCCCGGTGTATCCACGCGCAGCATATCCACCATCGTACCGTCCGGTGCGACCACCGCGCTGCCTTCAAGCCAACCGCCAAAGGTGCCGTCCAGCCAGCCGGGTTCGCGGACAATAAAATTACTGAAGGCCCAGTTATCAGCCTTGAGCAGGTCGGCATCCACGGGTATGGACAGCATGCCCGCACAATAGCGTTCCCCCCATTTTTCCCCGTTCGAGGCGTCCTCGAAGGCGCGCCAGAGACGGCCTTCATGTTCAATGACAGGCATGGGCGCGGTGTGGAATTGTCCTTCCGGTGTCAGTAGTCCAGTGTCGGTGTCTTTAGGTTCGGTCCAGGTTTCGCCGTTGTCCGTGGACCGCCGGATAACAATGCGCCCGTGGTGTTTTTCCACACCCATGATATAGGCCGCGTCCCGGTGCGTAAACACTTTCGGCCAGAACAGGCACCGCAGTTCCGTGATTTTGCGCCAGGTTTCGCCCCGGTCCGAGGAACGGTGTACCGTGGCCGTGGCGCATTCATGCTCGTTGCTTTCCGGCCCGAAATAATCGTGCGCAGCCAGGTAGTCGCCGTTCGGCAATACAGTCAGGCTGGGCGAACCAATATAGAGGCCCGTCGCCTGCGGAACATGGTGGACCACGATACCGGGCGGCGACACGGCGGGCGGCGTCTTGAGATGGATATTGCCGGCGGTCATGACCACGGGCAGAATGCGGCCCTCGGCATCATAGTCCAGCCGGTCTATAGCAATCTGGCGCGCAGCATTGAAAGGCCCGCCCCCGCGTTGATGGTTCCAGCGATGATAGACGATAAAATCAGCGCCCCCTTCCGGGGCATGCAGAAACGAATGGTGGCCCGGCCCTTTGTGGTCCTTGTCGCTTTTTAGAATGGTGCCTTCATAGGTCCAGGGGCCGACAGGCGTTTCTGACATGGCATACTGGACCGAATAGGACGCGTTCATCATTGATCCGCTGCTATAGGACAGGTAATACCGCCCGGCGCGCTCGTGCATATAAGCACCTTCGGTGAAGTGCTGCGGCGTTTCGACAGGGACCTCTTTGCCGAGGTGTGTCATATCCTGGCTCAGTTCAAACACGCGCAGTTTCGCGCCTGCGCTGCCCCCCGCATACAAATATGTGGTCCCGGACTTGGGATCGGTAAAGACCATGGGATCAATCGCCTCGAAACCATTGCCGCCGGTCAGCAGGGGTGCGCCCGAATCGGTAAAGGGGCCGGCAGGCCCGTCTCCGACAGCCACGCCGATGCGAGACGGGGTCGGGTTTTGGGGTCCCACGGAAAAGTACAGGTACCAGCGGCCGTCCTTTTCCGCGATACAGGGCGCCCATAAGGCGTGGCGGGGTGCACCGTCCTCTTTTATCCAGGCGATTTTATCCCTCTCCAGAATGGGCCCGTGCCGTTCCCAATCCTGCAGCGTGGTGGAGGAATGGGCGTACAAGACCTTTGGCTGCTTGTATCCTGTAGCGTACAGCCAGACCGTGTCTCCGACCAACATGATGTGCGGGTCCGCTCCCATAAGCACGGGATTGAGCGGCGCTGCTTCCGGCAATACTGCCCAAGCGGTGCTCCAGGCGACAAATAATACCATCAAGGGGAATACACGTTTCATCAGGATACCTCCTGTCCATTAAAAAACCACGCAAATTCATATACGGCAAGGGCAGGGTTCATGATAACAAATCACCGCGACGTCAAGCACCCGTACGGGAAAATACCGGAAGCACCGTCATCCCTGTCGGCAAGGATGTCGGAGCAAAAAGCGGGACTGCCTCCAGCGCATGCAAAAACCATGTACGGTGTAGCTAATCCTGAAACACGCCGGAGGCTTTCCCGGATTTTTTGCGGGCATGGCGTAGGGATCCAAAAAAATATGGTACAGTTCCCGCCGCCTGGTTATGTGCAAACCCAAAGGCTAAATCATGTATTAACGCGTCTATATAAACTGACAATCCCCTATATTCTGCGGCGGGTACAGTCCTTGCGTCAAGTTTAACTTGTGAAAGGAGGAAGTAATGTAGAGTTCACATACGAAACCTTTCTTTGAGACCTTGCGGGTAGAAGCCCGCCCGGTAAGGCGTGACCTGCCGCCGGGAGCGAGTCTTGCGTGGCGTCCGGGCAACCGGCGCTGCGAAGCGTAGACAACGAATCCGAAAGCCTTGCTATTGAGCCTCGAAAGTACCCAATGTCGGCGTCTTCATCGTGGACTGCATGGGGACAACACTGGCCTCCTTTACTGGTCTGGGAGTGCCGGGCCGTCCGGGGTCGCTGGAACAAGTACAGACGGAACATAGAGGTCACACGGGAACTTGAGAGGTCCTGTTGTCTCCACTTTGAATTCCTGGCTGGAGTTACCGGGTTACCAACTCCAAGCGGCTGACGGCTGGTGCGCTCGGTACAGCGCGATAAGAAAGAAAGTGCACCCAATGTGGTATTGCAAATCGAGGGAAACCGAGTGCTGGGAAATGGACGATAGGAAGTCACAGCGCCTTGATAGTACCGTTGAAGCGGGCGAACCCGACCCTGCGGGGAACCTGCGGAGGGAAGCGAGGCGTCGAAACAATGGCCCGCTGATGGGAAATACAGCAAATGCACAGAAATCTGCACCATGTATCAATGGTGCAGCAGCGGATAGCGGAACTGGCACGAACGAAGCCGGAACTTGTTTTCACGTCGCTTGTACACTACATGCCCCTTGATTGGTTGGGAGAAGCGTATCACCACACTCGCAAGGATGGAGCGGTGGGCGCCGTGACGGGCGGGGAGTACGGAGAGTCTCTGGAAGAGAATCTCCAAGGTCTTCTTGACCGTCTAAAATCGGGACGTTACAGAGCGCCAGCCATACTACGTAAGGAAATTCCCAAAGGAAGCGACGGCGAGACGCGACCCATAGGCATCCCCACCTTCGAGGACAAAATCGTACAACGTGCTGTTGTAATGCTTTTAGAGCCTATCTATGAGCAGGACTTTTACGACGGTTCATATGGGTTCCGTCCCAAACGCAGCGCTCATGATGCGTTGCAGGATGTTTGGGACACGACGATGGCGGTAAGCGGCGGCTGGGTCTTGGAGGTTGATATACGCAAGTTCTTCGATACCCTCGACCACAAGCAGCTTCAGGAATTTGTGTCAGTCAGGGTGCGTGATGGCGTAGTGCGACGCCTCATAGGCAAATGGCTTAACGCGGGCGTGATGGCCGGGCAAACGGTAACGTACCCCGATGCCGGCACGCCGCAGGGTGGGGTAATATCGCCCTTACTGGCGAACCTCTACCTGCACTATGTATTGGACGTGAAAGACGTTCTACCCCATATGGAAGGGCGCAGCCGTCTTACACGCTATGCCGACGACTTCATCATTGTCTTTGAGAAGAAGCGCGACGCGGAACGTGTTATGAGCGTGCTTCCTAAACGGATGGCAAAATATGGATTAACCGTACATCCGGACAAGACGCGCCTGATAGATTTTCGGAGCCCAAACCATAGGGAACGTTGTAATAACCGGAACTCTCCGAACAGCGACAGTTCTCGAAGCAGTCATCTGGAACCCTTTGACCTGCTTGGCTTTACCCATCAATGGCGCAAGAGCCAAAAAGGTAATTGGACAGTCAGGCGCAAGACAATGTCGAGCAGACTCACACGTTCTCTGAACGCGATATACCAATGGTGTCGCACACACCGACATTGTCCGGTAAAAGAGCACTGGAAGCATCTGTGTACTCAGATGCGTGGGCACTATGGCTACTACGGTATCGTCGGCAATGCAGCCGCGCTGGATATGTTCCACGACCAAGTGGCGCGTATCTGGAAGAAATGGCTGAAACGAAGAAACCGTAAACGCGACTTCAACTGGGAAAAATTCAACCGGATGAGGAACGGCTACCGATTGCCCTATCCAAGTGAGATGAGGAAAACGAAAAAGCGCCCATGCTCATACACGCAATTAACATTGTTTTGAGGAACCATATGCATTAACGCATGCACGTACGGATCTGTGGGAGCCCCGGTGGAGCAATCCGCCTGGGCCACCCAGTCATTATTGTCTTTGGGCTATGCTATGTTGACTTTCCTCTCCTGTAAACGGTACACTATACCAATTGTGGGGAATAGGGCGGGTAGACTGCGGCTCAGCGAGAAGAACCGGAGGCATGCGTGGCATATATGTGTGCCTGTCGATAGATTATTGCCCCGGTATATCGCTTTTCCCTTAATTTATTGGGTATCCATTGTAACGTTAATTGAGGAGATTATAGTGAAAAGGACTTTTCAACCTTCAAATACGAAACGAGTGCGGACCCACGGTTTCCGGGCGCGTATGGCGACCGTAGGCGGGCGCAAGGTGCTTGCGGCACGCCGCCGGCGTGGACGCCGCAGCCTGACCGTATCGGATTCGATATCAACGAGATAAAAGACGCTCTTGTGCCGGAACGGTATCCATTTCCTAATAAAGTGCGCATTTTAACTGCGGCGGAATATCGGCGCGTGTTTTCACAGGGCACGAAGGTTAGTGGAAGATATTTCACAGGGTTCGTAGTAACGGATACTGCTCAGGAAAGTCGGCTTGGCCTTGTGGTATCGCGCAAGGTAGGATCCGCGGTGGTACGCAATCATGTTAAACGTCTTATCCGGGAGTATTACCGGTGCAACAGGCATCGTTTCCCGCGAGGCATGCAACTGGTGGTCCTTGCACAAGCCGCCAGCGCCTTGCTGGACGGTCCCTCTTGCGATGGAGAACTTGAACGCCTGCTTGGCCGGTGGCTGCGTGATGCGTAGGGTGCTTATCGCCGCCATCCGCCTGTATCAGCGGTTTGTGTCGCCCCTGCTCGGCAATCACTGCAGATTTGAGCCGTCCTGTTCCCGGTACGCGGTCGAAGCCCTGGAAGTTCATGGCGTGATTAAAGGCGGCCTGTACACCTGCTGGCGCCTGTTGCGCTGCCAGCCGTTTTGCAAAGGAGGCTATGATCCTGTACCGCAAAGACCTGACCGCGAGAAATAGGAATTCAAGCCTCCCCGCGAATCCCAGGCACACATAACTGCCCTGAAATGGGGCGGGAGAATATTGCGATTGTTTGATGGAAACGATGATAAGGCGCTTCAGCGCAATCAACTGATTGCCATAGTACTGATGGTGGTTCTGGTAGTGGCGTGGACCCATTTTTTCATGCCCGCCCCGGCCAAACATCCCCCGGCGCAGGACCAGGCCGTTGACGCGACAGAAGGCGAATCGGCGCCGGCAAACCCCTTCTCCCGCCTTGATCACAAGGATGCGCCAAAGGGGGATTCCACAGCCTCCCCCTCACCGACACAGCCCGTTCCCGGCGCCGTGGTCTTACCGCCTGTGGCCGAAGCGTCACAAACGCCTGCGGAAGATGAAATTCCACTTGAAAACCCCAACCTGGAACTGGTGTTCACACGGGTAGGCGCCCGGCTCAAACAAGCTACCGTGCGGTTGGGCGAAAACGGCGTGGATTCCATTCAATTAGTTCCTCAGAACACGCTTCTCAGCGATACGGAAGCGTTATATCCGCTGGGACTGTTGTTTGGAGATTCCAACCTGGCCGATGCGTTGAATTTTCGCCGGTGGGAACGTGTCGAGACAACAGGCCCGCGTGAAGTGGCGTTTGAGATTGAGGTTCCCGGCTATGCCTTGCTCCGGAAAACCTTCACCCTCGCGGAGGAAACGCACGTACTGAACGTGCGGATTGCCTACACCAACTTGGGCGGAGAGAAACGGTTGTTGGGGCTTGACCGGGATATACCGGCCTTTTCGCTGTGCTGGGAGCCGAACGTGGCCAGCGGTGACCTGCAAAAAGGGGCGCAGCAAAATGTTGTTTGGCGCAAGGACGGGTCGAACCTGTACCATGCCACATCCAAGTTCAAACTGCCGGGCGGTGAAGCCTGGTACAATGAGCGCGTTCTCGACCCCGAGTGGGCTGCCGTGTGCAGCGCTTATTTTACCGTGGCGCTCAGGCCGGATTTTGAGGATGCGGACGCCTGGTACCACGGTACGCCTTCCGTTTTTCGTCTGGGTGTGGGCACGCCCCGGACTGAGGTCGGCGCGGGAGAAACCGTCGAATTCGCCTACCAGGCCTATGTCGGTCCCCGTGGGACCAAACCCCTGCGCTCCGCGTGGCCGACACTGGACACTGCGCTCGCCTTCTTCACTTCCGTCACCATCATGGACCAGTTCGCGAAACTGCTGCTGACCGTTCTCGTCTGGTTCCATGACAACATCGTGGCCAATTACGGCCTGGCCATCATCTTCCTGACCGTGCTTGTACGCATGGTCATGTTTCCCCTGACCTGGAAAAGCATGCTGAGCATGCGGAAGATGTCCCTGTTGGCGCCGGAGATGGAGAAAATCAAGCAGGAATGCAAGGAAGATCAGCAGGAAATGACAAAGCGGGTCACGGCGCTGTACCGTGAACGGGGCGTAAGCCCCCTGGGCGGCTGTTTGCCCATGCTGCTGCAGATGCCTGTGTTCATCGCCCTGTACCGAATGCTTTGGAGCGCTTATGAACTGCGTCGCGCTCCCTTTATTTTCTGGATGCAGGATCTGAGCGAGCCGGACCGTTTCCTGACCCTGCCCTTTTCCATTCCCATTCCGTTTTCCAGTACGCCGTTGGAAACCTTGAATCTGCTGCCCGTGCTGATGGCGCTGGCCATGGTGATCAGCCAGAAACTGATGCCCATGTCGGGCCCGGCGCAGACTTCCCAGCAGAAAACAATGATGACCATCATGCCCGTTTTCTTCTCGGTCATCACGTACAACATGGCTTCAGGATTGAACCTGTACATTCTGGTCAGCACCCTTCTGGGCATTGCCCAGAACTATTTTATTCGGAACATCCCCATGGATTCCGAAGCGGTACAACCCAAAAAGAAGCCCGCAAGGCCCCGCCATTTTTACGATGCCGTACGCGCGAAACAACGCGAGATTAATAAAGAAGTGCGCAAGCGCAAACAGCGCGAACGCCGTCGTAAAGATTCCAAGGACTCCAAATAGGCGGGGTATACGCGGGCTTTCAATCTCTTAACGACAGCATGCCGCCCGGGCGGGCGGCCAGGAGTGAATGAACTATGAAAGCGATTGAAAGTTCAGGGGCAACCCGTGAGGAAGCGATTCAAAACGGGTTGAAAGAACTCGGGGTACATCTGGACGAGATAGAACGTATTGATGTGATAGACGAGGGAAGCAAGGGGTTTTTAGGATTGGGCAAACGTCCGGTGCGGGTACGCCTGTCCCTGGAGTACGCCCCCTCCCGCGAACGCAAAGGACGCGAACGGGGCGGCCCCAGCCAGGAACGGCGGCCATCCGGACAACAGAACCAAAACCGGGACAAGCAAGGAGAGCACCGGCCGCAGGAAAGAGCTCACGGCAAGGAGCAACCGGGGAAACACGGTCACAACAAAGGCTCCGCCCGGGAAACGGACGCCTCCCGGGGAAAACGGGGGGGGGAAGAACGGGGACGCGACAGCCGGGGAAGCGGCAAGAGAGACCATCATCAGGACCAGGGACGCAATCGCGACAAGCATCACCCGAACAAGGGGAACGCGCCGCGGCAGGCCGCAGTTCCCAGAGGGGAAGGCCATTCCGGGCACCGCAAAGCCATGCCGATCACGGGCAAAGGACCGTCAACGATTGTAGAAGAATCCATGGAGGCGCAGCGCCTGGCCGACCAATTCGAAACCATCGACATGCAAGCCATCGCAGTGGCCCCAGCCACACTTCCCGCCAATGCCCATGAAGAAGAAAATATTGAACCCATTACGGATGAACAGGGGAATGAAGCGGCCGCCCTGCTGCAGGAAATCATCAACCGCATGGACCTGTCGTCCAAAGTTGCCTTTATCCGCGCAAAAGACGGCAGCGCGCGCCTGGCGGTGGAAAGCAGCGAGGAAGGCGGCATTCTCATCGGGAAACGCGGCGTAACCCTGGAAGCGCTCCAATATCTGATTAACCGCATGGTTCCCCAGAGCGGCGCCAACGAGAACGCGGAACGCGTAGTAGTGGATGTCGGTGACTATGTAGACCGGAGGCATTCCATGCTTCGGGACATGGCGCTTTCCATGGCGGAAAAAGCAAAATCCAGCGGGCGTAACGTGCGC
>JAKLHG010000489.1 GCA_022710255.1 Candidatus Hydrogenedentota bacterium | reverse complement strand
GTCTTGGGAACCCTTCCCGGTCGCGGTCGTAAAACATGGGCACCACTTCCTGTTCGAGAAGTTCATACAACGCCTGGCTTTCATTCCGGTCCTGTTCCGCAATATCTTCGTAAACCTCGCCCCTGCCTATGCTCCAGCCGTTTTCTCCCAGTTCCTCCGCTTCGCACCACCAGCCATCGGGGATGCTTATGTTGAGCGCACCGTTGGCGGCGGCCTTCATGCCGCTGGTACCGCTGGCTTCCATGGGTTTTCGTGGTGTGTTCAACCAGCAGTCCACCCCTTGTATCATATACCGGGCCACATTGATGTCATAGTCTTCGACAAAGGCGATATGTTGACGCAGTTCGTGCTCCCGGGCAACATGAATAATGTCACGAATATAATTTTTGGACTCTTTGTCCTCGGGGTGGGCTTTGCCCGCGATAATCAGTTGCACAGGCATCTCCGGGTTCAAGAGTATCTTCTTGAGACGCTCCAGGTCTTTGAACAGGAGCAGGGCCCGTTTATACGTGGCAAAGCGGCGCGCAAAGCCGATGGTCAGCGTTTCGCCGTCAAGCAGTTCCCGGGCGGCGCGCACCTCCGATACGGGAGCCCCCCGATTAATCAACTGCTGTTCCACGCGGCGGCGGGTAAACGAGACCAGCCGCTGGCAGCAGCGTTGATGAATTCTGAAGAGCTCCGTGTCGGGGACGGTATCTATGCGCTCCCACACCGATTGATCGTGAGGTGTCGCCACCCAATCCGGTCCCAAATATCGGTCATAAAGCATGGACAGGTCTTTGGATATCCACGTCGGTATGTGGATCCCGTTGGTTACCGAACCGATGGGCACTTCGTCTTCGGGGATGTGCTTCCAGACGTTCGTCCACATGTTGCGCGCCACTTGCCCGTGCAACTTGCTGACGCCGTTGGAAGCGGAAGAAAGTTTCAGCGCGAGAACGGTCATGGAAAAGTGTTCCGCGTTATTATTCGGGTCCTGGCGGCCCAGCGACAGAAAGTCCTTTATGGATATGTTTAACTGCTGACAGTACTCTTGAAAATAAGGGGCCAACATGGCGGGGTCGAACACGTCATTGCCTGCAGGCACTGGCGTATGGGTGGTGAAAATGCTGCCGATGCGGACAAGTTCGACCGCTTCCCAGAAGCTTATTTTGTCCCGTTCGATAAGATCCTTGATCCGCTGCAACGTCATGAACGCGGCATGGCCTTCGTTGATGTGATAGACGGTGGGATGCAGCCCCAGGTGCTTCAGCGCAATTACGCCGCCCATGCCCAACATGATTTCCTGCTGTATCCGCGTTTCCTTGCCGCCGCCATACAGCCGCGCAGTGATATTCCTGTCCGCGGGGGTGTTGCCTTCATGATCGCAATCGAGCAGGAACAGTGCCGTGCGCCCCACCTGGCAGCGCCATATATATGCCTTGACCATGCGCCCGGGCAGGGGAACTTCGATCACGTGCGGGTCGCCTGATGCGTCGTATTCCAGGGAAATCGCCATATTGTGAAAATCATTCGTTGGATAGTTTTCCTGCTGCAGCCCGTCTTCGTTGAGCGTCTGGCGAAAATAACCTTCCCGGTACAACAGGCCCAGTCCGACCAGGGGAACGCCCAGATCGCTGGCCGCCTTCAGATGGTCGCCGGCGAGAATTCCCAAGCCGCCCGAATAGATCTTCACGGATTCCTGCAGACCGAATTCGGCGGACAGGTAGGCGACCAGCAGGTCCTTCGGCGCGCTGTCGTGGCGGGAACGCCATTCGCCGTTCGCCATATAACTGTCAAGCGCATTGGCTACCCGGTCCAGGTGCGCCAGGAAACTCGCGTTCGATGCCAGTTCTTCCATTTTCGCTTGTTCGATTTGCCCCAGGAGCCGCACTGGATTATGTTCAACTTCGCTCCACAATGCCCTGTCCATGCGGAAGAACAGGTCGACCGCTTCAGGATTCCAGCACCACCACAGGTTGTGGGCAATATCAGTAAGACGGGAAAGACGCGCCGGAATTTTTGGCGCTATCTTGTATTTTAAAATCTGTGGCATACCTAATACTCTCCTTTGTAATTTCCGTGCCTGTCAGGTTAAAAAAATCATTCCTCACTTCCGGCCAAGGCATCGCTGATGTGTAAAGAATCGAATTCTCCAGCGGTGGCCACGGACGGATGAGGCACTCAATGCGTGTCTATGGTTTCTGATTGTATCAGGATTGACGGGCAATGTCTATGTAAAACCAAAAAAATATAGTGAACAGAAACGGGCACGGCAAGTGCTGTTCAGACAAAATAGCAACGGGAAGAAACCAATACACGCCATCTTTGTCGCACTGAAATATAAATTTGACTTTGCCCGAATTTGTCGTGTAAACTACAGCCTGTTCGGTGATTGTTGCGTGTCCCGCAGAAATGCGGTTGGGAAAGCACGGGAAACCGTGCTTGACATCGCGTATTTTTGTGTGGTATACTTTTCACCGTTGCTCTGATGTGGCACATGCGCATCCTCTTCCCACACACAAACCAAGTGTTGTGTTGTGTCGGAGAACTTAAAGTTTAATCAATCCAACAAAACTATCATCCGTATTTCCGACCGATGCAAAAGTTCAGATGAGTTTTGCCAAGACTGTACGCTCCAAAAAATAGTGGAGTAACAAACTTGAAATCGGGTGACGCAGTGTGATAAACTTCCAAACACTTCCCGCAGGAGGCGCTTCTGAGAGCGCCGCAACGGAATGGTAAAGTCTGGTCACACGGCAAACCGTGGGTTATGGCATCATCAACTTGATGGTTGAACACGTTACTTGACAACGGTGGTTTGTTGGTGCTATACTTACGATTCTTGCCCTTCCATGAATTTATGGGCGGGTCGCCGGTTGCGCAAAGGCGCACGGACGCTTTTTGAAAATTGAATACGATGTACAACACATGGTCGCTTGTGTACTGGAAATCGGGCTTGCCCGGTTTCCAGCCCATAACGACGTTAGATTTCCTTTGTGTTGTGATTCTAAAACAACATCTATAGAAGGAATCAAACTTGTCAACAACAAACCGGGGTTCGCTCCGGGGTGTTTCGAGTTTTTAATTCGGAGAGTTTGATCCTGGCTCAGAACGAACGCTGGCGGCAGGCCTCATACATGCAAGTCGAGCGGACGGACCCCTTCGGGGGCGAGTTAGCGGCGAACGGGTGAGTAACAGGTGGATGATCTGCCTCCCGGTGGGGGATAACGGCTGGAAACGGCCGCTAATACCGCATTCGGTTGATGCGTTGCGGCGCATCAAAGAAAGGCGCTTCACGGCGCTGCCGGGAGATGAGTCCGCCCCCCATTAGCTAGTTGGCGGGATAACAGCCCACCAAGGCTTCGATGGGTAGCCGAACTGAGAGGTTGATCGGCCACACTGGAACTGAGACACGGTCCAGACACCTAC
>JAKLHG010000488.1:251-3412 GCA_022710255.1 Candidatus Hydrogenedentota bacterium | reverse complement strand
CGGTCTGCGGAATCAATAATGCGACTCGCAGCTACGTGATGAATTCCACGCTCAGCTATATCGACATGTACGCACTCACGCAAGCCAGCCGGACCATGCTGTTCACAGGAAGGTTCTTGTGGATAGCACGGGAAATGGAGCATTCCCTAAAAGAAACATGCGACGCGGAAGGACTTTGGCCACAGCAACTTGGACGTGCCGGTTACCATACCTGTTTTTCCGGGAAGTGGCATATCAATTGTGATCCCGGCGCCGTCTTTCAGCGTGTCCTGAATGTGCGTCCGGGCAAGCCACCAGATATTCCCGCACAATATAACCGCCCGAGAAAGGGACAAGATGATTCCTTTAATTCCTCCGACCCTTCCCGGGGCGGATATTTTTCTGGAGGACAGCATTGGAGTGAAACGACCGCCGATGACGGGATTGCTTTTCTCCGAGATGCGTCCAAACGGAAAGAACCCTTTTTCATCCATCTTTCATTCAACGCACCCCATGATCCCCGCCAGGCCCCCGAGGCGTATTTGCGCCTCTATGACCCGGAGGGCCTGCCCCTTCCCGAAACGTTTCAACCGGAATATCCCGGCGGTGCGGCCATCGGTTGTAGACCGGGTCTGCATGACGAAAGGCTCGCCCCGTTTCCCAGGACCCCCGAGGCTATCCGCGTCCACCGCCAGGAGTATTATGCGCTCATCAGCCTCCTGGACGCCCAGATTGGCCGGGTTCTTGAGGCGCTCGAACTTGCCGGTTTAACCGATTCCACCTATATCCTGTTTACATCCGATAACGGCCTCTCTCTCGGCGCCCACGGTCTTATGGCAAACAGAACATGTATGACCACAGCATGAAGGTGCCGCTGGTGATTGCCGGACCCGACATCCCTTCAGGGCAGCGCCGCAATGGTTTGACGTATATGCAGGATATCGTTCCAACCCTGCTGGACCTGGCGGGAATTTCCCCCGCAAAACCCATGGATTACCAGAACCTTAGCCCGCTTTTTTACGGGTCGCGGGATTCAGTCTATACATCCGTGTACGGTGCTTACATGGATTTACAACGCATGGTACGCACAGGCGACTATGAATTGATCTACTATCCCGCCTTCGAACGTTTTCTGCTGTTTAACCTCAAAATGGACCCACAGGAGCAGAATGACCTGATTGATAGTCAGGAGGAGGGGCCTACCATAAACCCGTTGAAAGCCACTATGCGGTCCATGCAACAACAACTTGGAGACCCTCTCATTCTCCCACCATGACATCCGTTTCCACTCGATATCGTCGCTATGGAACGAGTTCATTATGAACGCAAAGAAATGCGAACTTCCCTTGTGCCATAGTATGTTTAATGCTATTTATAATTTTAAGAAACTACCTCTATATCCCTTGATTTTATACACTGAGCGTTGTTATAATAACCACAATTGCAGAAAATAGTGTTCCACATGCTATCCTTTTTTTGTTGTTTTTGGGGTATCTTTAATCGCCAAAGGGGTTTGTTGATGCATTGTCTATATACGACTTATGTGCCGTGTGTTATTCTGCTTGTTTTTTCGGCCCTTTCCGGGTGTTTCTATATTCCCCCGGAAAGCTGTTCACTCCATGTATCGGTTTCTCCCAGTCCAATAGCGGGTACGGTAGAAAATACGCCTGATGCGTCTTTTTATTACCCCGGAGATGAGGTTGAGATGTATGCACGTGCATCAACAGGCTGGGAGTTTGTCGAATGGTCTGGGACAATTTCCGCTTCAGCCAATCCCATTACCGTTCAATGCTTCTCGGACTCCACCATTACCGCTCATTTCCGTCGTATTGTTCCGGTCAATAACTGGGAAACACCTTTCGAAGGAGAAGAAGAACTGGAAGGTGAAGGGCAAGATCAACTGGAGGGTGAAGGGCAAGATCAAAGTACCTCCTGCATCGAAACCTACCCTTGGGAGTGGGAAAGGGATGGTGAGCCCTATGTGTATGCGGAACAACTGATACTATGGGAGGAGGATGTTTTTCAGCAAATAAATGCCCTTCGCAGCCAGTACGGCCTGTCCGCGCTATTTTTGGATACGTGTGTTGCCCGTGTCGCCCGTGGCCACAGCCGGGATATGGCTGAAAATGATTATTTGGATCACATAAATTTAGATGGAAAAAATCATGGCGCCCGTTTAAACGATGGTGGTGTTATCTGGAAAAGTAGTGGAGAAAACCTGGGATTTTACCCCTCATCGGATAGTGACCCTGTCACACCTATTGTCAACGCATGGATGGAAAGTCAAAGTCATCGTAAAAATATTCTTACGCGGGAGTACACCCATACTGGCATCGGCATTGCCCTGAACGATGCCGGCGGCGTTTATATCACGCAGAATTTTGTGAATTACTAGCGCGGGCATTGTTCACACCCCCACCCGCCAGGTTTCTTGAAATAACGAACCGCTACTACAGTCGCGCTACGCCATAGCCGCCCCCTATCTCAATAACGGCGCCGGTGCTGTAGTCCAGATATCCCGAGACAATGCCCGCCACCGCCTTTCCCACATCTTCCGGCGTGCCCCAGCGCGGAGTCAACAGCAGCCCCTCCTCGATAAGACGGTCATATTTCTCGCGTGCAGCCGAGCTCATATCAGTGGCGATAATGCCCGGCTGCAAGTCATAGACATGAATGCCATATGGCGCCAGGGCCACGGCGAAACACTGTGCGGTCATGCTGAGTCCGGCCTTGCTTACACAATATTCCGCCCGGTTGATGCTGGCCACGCGCGAAGAGATACTGGTGATGAAAATAATTTTGGGAGCATATCCCGCCTTATCACGCGGCTGTTGAATCATCTGGAGTGCGACCTTTTGGGTAAAGAAATAGGGTCCTCGGAGATTGATATTTAACAGGCGGTCGTAACTTTCCGGGCGACACTCCAGAAGATCCATGCGCTGTGCGGGGGCCACTCCGGCATTATTAACCAAAACATCTACCCGTCCGCAATAGTTCAGGACTTCCTGTAAGATTCGTTCATGCCCATCCAAACAGGAAATGTCCCCGGCCAGCGGAATAAAGGTGACGCCATACTGTTCCACGGCTCTTTTCACCGCATAAAGCCCTGTTTCTGTATTACCGGGATCCAGGCATGTCGCCAACCCCGCAATTGTGTACCCTTCCCGCGCCAATGCCAGCGC
>JAKLHG010000488.1:0-241 GCA_022710255.1 Candidatus Hydrogenedentota bacterium | reverse complement strand
CTATACCCCTGCCGATACCCCTGCTTGCGCCGGTAATCAAGGCCACACCCTTTTCCATGGGTAATTCCTTATCCGTTGTAGTTCATTCACCATCAAGCCCGACGGAGCACGTCAAAGCTATTATCAGACGGATTCACACCCTTCGACTCCATCCCCTTTGCCCACAAAAGATTTGAACCGCACTTCCAATTGTCTGTTTTTATTCAGTGCCGCCTCAATTTCTTCCACCGACTCATAGTCC
>JAKLHG010000487.1 GCA_022710255.1 Candidatus Hydrogenedentota bacterium | reverse complement strand
GTCCTTCCGCGCCATAAATGCCGTAACTCAGATCAAAATCCAAGACAAGGCCGTGGGCGCTTTTACGCAACCCGTCCATTCTGGCCTCTCTGGCGTCACGGGCATTGTGATAACCGGCCGCCGTGCTGAAAGGCTTGACTTGATGCAGCGGCGCATCCGCCTGTTCTTCCAGGCTGGCGCGCAGCTGCTTTTCAAAAAAAGCGCCGCACCCGTAGCCCCCCAGCACTTCATGAATCCTGGACGCGTTGCGCGCGTCCTGAATCGCACTGATACCCGCGCCCAACAGGGCAGGGATACTGCCGCCGATCTGCATGGTCTGACGTACCGGCGATACCGCCACGACCATTTCGGACTGCGGCACGGCGATGCTGTATGCGGGGCTTGCCGCCGTCTGGAGCAGTGCCGGTTCAAAACCCGGCCTGACGGCGGTGCATCCGGCCAAGAGCATTAAACCCGTTATAGCGGCGATATATCCGCGCAGCACATTCCTTTCAAACATATTGTTGTCTCCTTGAGGTAGATACGCTCTGACTTCCGCAAGACGGCGCGGGCCGCCCAAAAAAGAAAAGCCTGTCCGGAGGATGCCGCCATGAAAAGGGATATAATCCTTGACAGAATCTCAGGATCTGCCGCTTTCTTTGCAAACGCCCTCGAGCGGTTTTGTGCTGGATGCCGGGTGTGCGCCTCTTCATCAACCCAAGGCTCCAAAACCATAATAGCAAAGGGAGGAACATGCCAACAATTTTTGACCGGAACACCGGGTACGGCCTACCGTCGCGCCAGCGTGAAGAGGGCGTTGGAAAGCCGGTCCACTTCAATGGGTTTGGTAAATATGGCACAGAAGCCATGTTCCCGGGCGTTTTCTTTGGTTATTTCGCTGGTATACCCGGTCAGCAGTACGACAGGAAGGTCCGGACGCATCTCATGAAGTTGCCGGGTGAAATCCTTGCCGTTGATGAACGGCATCATATAGTCAACGACCACAATATCGGCCCTGCCTCCATCGGCACGGAAATATTCCAATGCCTCGAAGGCGTCGGAAAATGTCGTTACCTGGTAATCGTGGCTCTTCAAATTAATTGCCAGCAGGTCATTGAAATCCGCCATGTCGTCCACGACAATTACGGATATGCCTTCTCCGGATACCCGTTCAAAGGCGGCGGGCTCGAAATCGGGTTCAGAAAATACCTGCGGCAGGTAAATGTGAAAAACCGTACCTTTGCCCGGTTCGCTTTCCACATGAATTTGGCCGCCCATGCGTAAAATGCTTCCATGCACCATGGACAGCCCCAGGCCGGTGCCCGTCCCGGATTCCTTCGTCGAAAAGAACGGTTCAAAAATATGGGGAAGCACCTCCTTGTCCATGCCGCATCCTGTATCCCGAACGCACAATCGGACATAACCGCCCGCTTCCAGGATGCCTGTTGAGACTGATCTCTTTTCCTGTAGCGTGATAGTGTCGAGGGTCAGTTCGATAACGCCCCCGGCAGGTTGCATGGCCTGATTTGCGTTATTGAGCAGGTTCACCAGAATTTGCTGGATGTCACAGGGAAGACCCTTGATGATTTCCTTTTTCAGAGAATTATTTTCCACTACCTGGATATTGCTTGGAAGAAAGGAGCGTAACGCGCGCATATTTTCTTTAATCAGCGGAGCGATATAGAGCGGACCGTCCTCGCCCTCGCCCTGCCGGGCAAAGGTTAACAGATGCCTTATCAGTGATGTGGAACTGAGAACCGTTTGTATAACGGTCTCCAGATTTTGATGGCAAGGATGGCCCTCGCCCAACATTTCCTGAACGAGTTCCGTTTCCCCGAGAATGATGCTGAGCACGTTCCTCAAGTCGTGAGCAATGCCGCCCGCAAGCATGCCCAGGGCCTCCATCTTTTGCGCCTGCCATAGTTGCCGCTCCAATTGGTGTTCCCGGGTACAGTCACGTTTTACCGCGACAAAGTGGGAAATAACACCGTTTTCCACTATGATGGGAGAGATAGTGGCTATTTCACGGAAGATGTGTCCATCCCGGGCGCGGTTGATAAAACTGCCGCGCCATATTTTCCCCTGCTTAATGGTCTCCCACAACTCCTTGTAATACTCGTTTGGGTGTATGCCGCTTTTAATCAGTGCGGGGGTATGCCCCATCACTTCCTGACGCTTGTACCCGGTTTGTTCTTCAAAAGCCGGGTTCACATATTCAATACGGCCTTCCATGTCCGTAATCATGATGCATTCCGCGGCGTTGTTTATGGCCGTTTCCAGAAGACGCCGTTCTTCCTCCGTACGCACGCGGTCGGTAATATCGGTTGCAATGACCGTTATGCCGTCCACTTTATCCTCTTCTCCCCTGACGGGAAAAATGTGGGTTTCCCAATGGTGTTTATTGCGCGTGAAAATAAAGTCTACAGGTAAGCCGCTTTCGAATACCTTTCTGGCATGGTCTCTCCCTTCCGCGAGAATGTCTTCGGGAATCAATTCAAGTAGCGAACCGAGAACTGGACCGGAATCATCATCCTTGAACAGCTGGGTGAAAACGTCGTTATGGGCAAGGATGTTTCCCTCTTTGTCAGCAAGGACGAGGGCGGAATGCAGCGCATTCAGTATGACCGAGAACCTTGCTTCGCTGGACCGTGCCTGCAATTCGGACCGGTGGCGTTCCCGTATTTCGCGGTCCAGATCCAGATTGCGCGAGGAGAGGGCCTTGGCAAATCGGTTGGCATCGTGCAAAGCGCGCAGCAATCCAATCAGAATCGTCAGAACACTGCCTAAAAGTAAAATATTGGATACGAATATATCGATATCATAAGCGGTACCCAGTAAATTGGCAAAGAACATCCAGCGTATGGTCTGGAGAATATCAAAGCCTTTATAGGCTATGATGAACAGTCCTGCGGTATATGCCCAACGCAACGCAGGCTTGCTGACTTCATATCGTTTAATGGCCGACAAGATGCCGTAGCATATTATCAGGGAGCCGATACATCCCATTACACTATTTAACAAAATATACGTTCGATAGGTTTCTGGTTCTATCGAAATAGGTGTAGCATCATGAAAAAACTGCTTGAGCAGTGTGCCGAAGATTACAACGCCAATTTCGATAGATACGCCCGTAGCGATAAGGAGCGTATTGGTGCGCGCACTATGTTCAGCCCACTTGAAGAAGAATACAGGCAAATGGAAAGTATGGGATTCCTTCGTCCTTTGGATAGTCGAACCTCTGTTTGTGTTCATCGCTTTGCCCTCCTTGAGTTTTGATTATTATAATATTATTAATATCAGTATAGAATGAACATTTAATAACTGACAATTATAGCATATACCATGACATAAAAGCATGTAAATCTTATTCCTCTGGATGCTAAGTCTTACCCTATCTGCTCCAGGTGTTCTCTGATAAAGTGACCCCGCCCACCCCGCCGCT
>JAKLHG010000486.1 GCA_022710255.1 Candidatus Hydrogenedentota bacterium | reverse complement strand
GTTCCACCTTGGCCAATTCTTTCCCGATATCATTCCGTATACCTTTTGCCATCTCCGCCAGTTCCAAGTAGCCGAAACTGATGCCCTTTTCGGTTGCTTCCCGATATGCGCATTCTACCCATTTTTCTAACGCCGGCACTATATTGGATAGGTGACTCTTGCATAAATGCCGCATGAACTCTACACCAACTTTTTTATCCCACCATCCTCCTCCGTCAGGCTTGAGAAGTGTTATACAAGTCTCGCAGGGAGTTATACCCAGATTTTCAAAAAACGCTTGACGTTTCTCTTTCTCCATGGATAAGAGATAGGTGCCCAGCACCATATCCTGATCATAACCGGCGGTTGGATTGCCGTTGGCCACGGAAAGCAGGTTCCGGGGATGGGAGGGCAACATGGCTTCCGCCTCCTTGCATTCCTCTGAATCGGAAATAAAATGAATCGCCATGGTATCGCCGTCAAAGTCCGCATTAAACCCGGCACACACCAACGGATGAATTGAAAGCACTAATCCCCGGTCCATGGGTTGCACGCAGGGTCGGAATGCCTGAATGTTATAGCGGTGCAAGGTTGGTTGCCGGTTCAACAACACCCGTAAATGCTTGTTTTCGTCCAAGTGGGTCTTTACTGCCCTCTCAATTGCCGCCAGAAATCTTTTCTCTTTTTCATTCAAGCCGTCAGTGGAACCCGACGCCCAGATTTTGTTGAGTATTTCACGAACTTTCCACCGCCCTATCTCTGGTGGATAGTTATTGTCCGGCTTCATGAGCAATATATCCGGATGCTGCTTAAGGACCTGCAAAAATTCAGACTCCAGGGCATCCCCGAGCCAGGTAATCAACGCAGGAAGAGGAACCCGGCAAGCATTCCACTCCAGGTCCGGGTCGGGCACAATGACAAACCTGCCGGAAAAATGTACCTGCCGTCCCAAGCCGAAACGCCGTATCAACCCATCCTTTTGAAACAAACGTTTGTGCAAAGTTTTATACAATTGGTTAACGGCTCTCTCCAAATCACTTTTGGCGGCGGGTTTATTCTGGCGTTGCGCGCCCTCCAAACTGCGCTTTGCCTGGATGATATTGGCATAACACCGCGTCAAATCTTCGTGATATTCAATGTGTTCTTCATTCGTCCAGCCCTCAATATCATGGAGGGGATACCTGAAACGTAACGGCAAGACGGGGATCATACCTATCTGGAGTTCCGCCTGTTTCCAGAGCGGGTGAGGTACACGCTCCGGCAAAGTGATATATCCCCAGCCTGATAGTTCCGGGCTAAAAACGCTATAACGGGCGTCAGCCCTGCCATAGATACCCTCGTCCGCCAATCCTCCCGGCACAGCGACAGCTTCCCTTGAAAGTTCGCCGGCAGCAACAAGCCCCTTTTCCTTGTGAAGAGGACAGACAACTCGCAAACCGAGTATATCTCTAACTGACAGGGACTTTTTCTTGGTTTGCGCGTAGGCGGTATAGGGTTGCTTGAGCCCAAACGTTGCTGTAACAACATTGGCTGTTCTTGTTATCGTTAACACGATGTTTTCCAGAAGTGTTACCGTGCCTGTGACAGCCCCGCGTTCGGGACGTGCTATGCCCTCAGGGGCATCCCCGGAGAGTCTATTAATGTCAATGCCGCTATGCCGCAATACATCCGCAATGGTCGGCGCAAGAGCCTCTATTTTCTGTGTCTTCCCGCTGGCAGCCACTTGGTAAAGAATCGTATCCCGGCAGATGGGGCACTGATAGTCGGCGCGGGTTGCCAATTCCCAGACGCCTGCACTTGCGGCTTCGTGGGCCTGTTCCTTAAAGTTACCTTCATCAAGCCAGGCGTACTGGAAGGTATCGCCCTCACATCGTGTCTCGATTCCTGCGGCCAACAGGAAGGCCATAATGGCTTCAAAGGTCGGGCCTTCCGCGCCTGCAATGGTGTCTGGCAGGGACTTCTTGCGCAGCAGCCCGCTGCGTATGTTATTGGCCTGGCTGGCGTCAAGCGCCCACATTTCCATTTCGCCCACCCGTTGGGGACGGTCTCCCGGTACGAAAGTGCGCACTGGCTGGCCGGTTACCCTGCTGTAGGCATCATGTTCCGCATTCTCATGAGCAGGCACCTTGAGGTCTCTTGGGACGATGGGGACAGTTTCTCCTCGCTGATAAGCGGCAGCCTTGCCTGCGGGCTTGTGATCGAGCCGGAAAAAATGCTGGACGCCTACCACGACGGGTGGTGTTGTCCCTCCTGAAGGCAGACACAACCGAATACGGCCGTAGGCGTCAATCAAGTCCTGCTGCTGATTTAGAAACGAGACAAAATCCCCTTGTATCTTCTCGAGGCTGTCGGCGAAACGAAAGGGCGTACCTGCATCCCCGGGAATTTCTATGCCCAGGTATTTCAGCAGGGCAAACTGTGTTTCCATAAGTTGCCCGATATTCATTCGGGAGATGATGCCATGGGGATTCAAGATCAAGTCCACGGTTTTCCCGGAAAGGGCACCAAGTCTCCGGTCTTCCGGCAAGCGGGGCATCTCCGTTGCGTCGACCAGCCGCGAGATTACCCCCTTGTTCCCATGACGCCCCATCAGTTTATCCCCCGGAGACAGGGGAAAGATTTGTCGTACACTGTAGTGCAGGGAACCGCCAAAGAATGGGCTGGGCGCTTCGATGTACACAATCTTATCAAGAATGCCTTTCAGGCCCGGTTCGCCTTTAAATCGGACCCTGGACACAGCCCCCTCCTCATCCTGACAATAAGCCAGAATACGTCCGTTGAATATAAGGGACCCTGTTTTCCGCAGTCCTGCTTCGTCGTAGTCGGCTGTCGCATCCGCATGCCGGCAGTCCTGATCAAATGTTGGCAATTTTGGGTTGAACCCGGGACGTAATGGATGGATAAAGGAGTCGGTATGGTCATAGACAAGTGTTTCTTTCAGATGGGTTCCAGCCACAATAGCGTCATCGGTGTTCCATCCATACCAAGGCATATACGCAACAATCAGGTCCACGCCGGGCCAGGTAAATTCCTTCCCATCGGGCAGCCAGCCCAAGTCAATCAGGGGCTTGCATACGGCCTCGGGTTCCTCTTCCGTCCCCGTCTTCAGAAGGGGAAGATGAGCCTTTTTGACTGGGACAGCCTGCTTCATATTTTTTGCGCCCATCATGGCGCGCGCGCCGTCGTTATGCGCATAAAACGGCACCAGGGAGGCTCCTGTACCCAAAGCGCTTTGCTTGCCGGCATTCGTGGAGGAGGCACTGCCGGACAGAAGATTTCCCATAACGTTGCATCGCACGCCGCGCGCCAGGTGCAGCAGTGCATAGGCCGCGGCCGTGGGCTCGGTGCCGCGGTTGCTGCGTGCAAACAGCTCCACGCGCAGCTGGTCTTCCAGCTCGGCCAGGCGGCGGCTGGCGGCGGATGCGGCGATGTGCTCGCGCGCG
>JAKLHG010000485.1 GCA_022710255.1 Candidatus Hydrogenedentota bacterium | reverse complement strand
GAAGGCACCTTTCCCTTGCCCGAAGCGCAATTGGACCGTTTTATGATGCGGCTGTCGATCGGGTATCCCAGTTTGTATGCCGAGGCCGAACTGTTGGAAAAGACCCGGCTCGCCCACCCGATTGAGCATGTGGTCCCTGTTACGGATGCGGAGACCCTGGTCAAAATGCAGGCCGCTGTACGTGAAGTGTTCGTGCATGAAAAAGTGCGGGAATATCTGCTTCGCATTGTCGCCCGTACAAGAGATTCCTCGCATTTAACCTTGGGCGCCAGTCCCAGGGCGGCTATGATGCTGTTTCGTGCCGCCCAGGCGTACGCCGCCGTTTCCGGGCGCGGATTCGTGCTGCCCGATGACGTCAAGTTTCTCGCCATTCCGGTGCTTCAACACCGCTTGATGGTTAATCCGGAAAGTAGGCTGAGGCGCGTCACAGCGGAGGCTGTACTGGGCGAGGTGCTCAAGGAGGTGAAAGTCCCCGCCGGAATACCCATGTCGGGCGAAAAGGGGCGTGAATAGACATCTGGCGTGTAATAGAATGCGCCTGTCCTTTCATGGTATACTTTCCCGCGAAACCTTTCGAATACCAATTAGGGTGGCTAAACGGAGATACACTGTTTAAATGAGCATATTGCGCAAGTGGGGCCTTCCGAGTTTTTTACCACGCAGCAAAGTCGCGAAACTGGAAGGTAACAATCTCGGACCACATGATGGTACATTTGAATTTGAACTCTCTCATGTGGGGCCCTATCAAATAATTGCCCCTATAGGCAGCGGGGGTATGGGAACCGTGTATAAGGCGCTGGATCCTGCCCGGGATGTTACCGTCGCCATTAAGGTTCTGGACCGCCGCTATGACATGGATAAGAAACGCGCCAAGCGGGATTATCTGGGTCGGGAGGTGCTGATTGCCGCTTCCTTGAACCATCCTACCGTCATCAAAATGAAGAAAGAAATCATCATTCAGGAAGATAATGACGGCAATCTGCGGCGTTGCCTGTTGATGGAATATATTGACGGCTACAATCTGAAACACTTCATTGAAAACCGTACATTGACCATGAAACAGATGACCAATTTAATTATCCGGTTGTGTGAAGGGTTGGATTTTTTACATCAAAACGGCGTTGTGCATCGGGATATCAAACCCGCGAACTTTCTGTTTTCCCGGGACGGCAAGCAGGTGAAAATAGTGGACTTCGGTCTTTCCAAGGTGACCTCCAACTGGCGCATGCGCTGGATGAAAGAAGGGGGTGGCACCCGCCTCTATATGTCTCCGGAACAGTTGCGTAAAAAAAATCTTGACGCGCGTTCCGATATTTTTTCGTTTGGAATCACCATGTTTGAATTATTTACCGGCAAGCACCCCTGTTCGGGAAGTACGCCCAAGGAAATACAACGGCAAATCCTGAGTTCATCCTACAAGTGGCCCCTGCCGTCCTCCCTCAATTCGGAAGTCACCTCTAAAATGGACAGGATCATCATAAAAGCGCTGCGGCGCGATATAGAAAAACGCTATCAATCCTGCACGGAGATGCTTCTGGACCTTACGCGTCTTTCAGAACCAAGGATTTAGGCTCATGACCAAATTGTATTTTTCCAAAAAAAAGAAGAAGCAGGAACCGCGGTTATTCGTGATAATCGGGGTGCTGTGTCTCGTTTTTGCCTTGTTGTTAATAGGCCCGTATCTTTACTCGAAGACCAGGACGGTGCTGCCCGCCTTTGTCGCTCCGTCCATTGCCGATGCAGAGCCCGTGTTTACGGAAGCGAAACGTCTTTTTGACCAGGGGGAGGCGGACAAGGCGGAACAGGCACTTAAACCTTTATTGAAAGGAAAGGACCCCGTATTTACGCCTCGTGCGGTCCTGCTGCTGGCCGACATACAAATACAACGAGGCCAAAAAGAAGAGGCGTTGAAATCATTGTCGGAGGCCTGTGATTCATTTCAGGGAAGTGTCGAATATCCGAACCTGGTTTCCAGAAAGGCGCAACTCTTGGAGGAAGCAGGCCAGGTCGAGGAAGCAAGGTCCATTTATGAGTCGGTACGGGATAATGCCCCTTCCGAACAGCGTTCCTCGGGCTTGCTGGGACTGGGCCGTCTGGCCGAGCGCGATGGAAAACTGTTTGCCGCGCGTGACCTTTATCGGGAAGCCGTTGACGGAGCCCCATGGGGAAGCGCGGCCTGGAATGAAGCGGTGGAGGAAATGGGTCGGCTGAATGTGCAGCTCATCTTCTCTTCGGACGAGTCGGAAGAAAGCCGTTACTATACCGTGGAAAGCGGAGATTCCCTTATCAGCATCGGCATCAAACTGAACACGACCCAGGGGTTGCTGGTAAAAGCGAACAATATCAGCGATGTGTCACGTTTAACCTTGGGACAGCGGATTAAATACACACCGAAGGAATTCCGTATCGTCATTGAGCGCTCCACCTGTTCCCTGTATTTATTAGACAGCCGGGGATTATTCAAACGGTATCATGTCGGGCTGGGAAAGACCGGGCACGAGACCGCTCTGGGTTCTTATGTGCTGGGAAACAAACAAAAAGATCCCACCTGGTTCAAGCCCGGTGCGGGGCCCATACCAGCCGGCTCTCCGGAAAATGAATTGGGTTCCCGATGGATGCCCATGGTGCCCGTGAAGGAGGGCCTGCCCACAGACCTGGGGATTCATGGAACTATTGCACCGGACACGGTCGGGCAGTATTCGTCCATGGGTTGCGCGAGAATGACCAATACCGACGTCGAAGAACTTTTCGACCTGGTTGTGCGATCCACGCCGGTGGATGTCGTGGACGTCTACAAGCCGGAAGATGACGCGGTGCCTGCGGCGCTCCCGGAACAGCATGCGGAAACACAATGAACCATTGAAGCGTCGGTCTTGATCTTATCGCAACGGTTATGTGATGCATGCGTACAGGGAGTGTAATGAACGAAAAGGCGTTGACGATTGCCGTAATCATGTTGCATGGCGGATGTGACATGAGATGCCGGTTCTGCATCACGGATAGTGGTCTTGATTGTATGACCCGTGCCGACTACGGGAAGGCCCTCGTGAGAATCAGGAAACAGGGGTTTCAAAATGTGGTACTCGGAGGTGGTGAGCCCTTTCTGTGGCCGGATGGAGTGGACTATGCTGCAAGAACAGCCCGCAAAATGGGTTTTCTGGTCCAGGTCGGCACCAATGGTGTTCATATGCCCGACAAGGATATCCATCATGACTCCATCGACCGGTATGTGCTTCCCATCGATGCTTCCAGTGCCGAGGGGCATAACGCAGTAAGGGTGTTTACGGACACGCGGATTTGGGACCATTATGCCGTCATTATGAAGCGGCTCCGGCAGTGCCGGGAATGGGGGCGTTCTGTGACCGTATCCACCGTTGTCTCCCGGGCAAACCTTCCCGATATTATCGGCATCGGAGATTTTCTCGC
>JAKLHG010000484.1 GCA_022710255.1 Candidatus Hydrogenedentota bacterium | reverse complement strand
AGCGTCGGCGGGAAACGCCTGGGACTGAACACCGTGGCGTTAACCGCACTGGGGGCGGACCCCGTGGGTGATTTTATTCTCCACTTTTTGGAACAGGAAGGCGTGGAAACGGCCTTTATCCCCCGCAAGCCCGGTCATCGAACCAGCGCCGTGGTGTTGGGTATTGAACCGCCCGACAAGTTTCCCCTGGTTTACTATCGCGACAATTGCGCCGATATCGAATTAACCATTGACGATGTGCTGGCATCTCCGGTGTCGCGTTGCAAGGTATTCCAGTTCGCCGGCACAAACCTGTCGAAAGAACCCAGCCGCAGCGCCACCTTTTTCGCGGCGGAACAGGCGTGTGCGTCGGGCGCGGAAGTGGTCTTCGATATCGATTTCCGGCCCGACCAATGGCACGACCCCCGCGCTTTCGGCGTGATGGCCCGGGCAATTCTGCCCCTGGTGGATATTGTGCTGGCCACGGATGATGAAATCAACGCGGCCATGCTGAGCGACCCGAGCCAGATCACGCTGACCCACTCGCAAATATCGGACACAAAAGTAGCCGGTAACGTGGAGGAGGGTATTGCACAGTTACTTGCGCGGGGCCCCAAAGCGGTAGTACAAAAACGCGGCATTCATGGCGCAAGGAACCACCTTAAAAAGGACGACGGCAGTATTGAGCAGATTGATTCGCCGGGCTACCCGGTAGAGGTGTACAACATCCTCGGCGCGGGCGATGCTTTCGCGGCCGGTTTTATTTGCGGTTACCTCCGTGGCATGGGCTGGCGCAAGGCAGGAAGACTCGGCGCGGCCTGCGGCGCCATTGTGGTGACCAAGCACGGCTGCGCGAATTTTATGCCTACTTGGGACGAAGTGATGGAATTTGTGGACGCCCGGGGCGGATTGTAGGCATCAGGCGCTATAATGAACAATGGTTGCTCATGGTATAATTGATTGTTTAATATGCGTTTACGTGCTTAATTGCAGTAAAGAAGATGAGGATACGGCAGTACCAAGGTGTTGTGCAATCTGGAAAAGGAAAACAGATATGAGAACCGTTGTAGACAAAGTTTCTGATGAAGTGCTTGCGCTTCCAACAGATGTTCGCATTATGCTTCTGGACAGGATACTGGCAAGCCTTAACCTTCCAACACAACCGGATATCGACCGCATTTGGGCAGAAGAAGCGGAGCGACGGGCCGGAGAATTGGATCGCGATGAACCCCTTGTGCCCGGTGAAGAGGTTTTTGACAGGATGAAGCGGAAATACGGACGATGAATTTTTATTTTCACTCACGGGCAGAAGAAGAGTTTGATGAGGCCGTGAGATACTATGAAGAACACGAAGTGGGACTGGGGCTTGAGTTCGCGGGGGAAATATACGCGGCGATAAAACGGATAGCTGAGTACCCAAACGCTTGGACCCCCATGTCAGAAAATACACGATGCTGTCTTGTGAGTCGTTTTCCGTACAGGATAATCTATCAAATCAAAAACAACGGACTCAGAATATTGGCGGTTGCCTGTTTACATAGACAACCCGATTATTGGCGCACAAGACGATAATTTTTGGGGGAGTTAGAAGGGGTGGGAACCTCAAGAACCTGTGCTTATCACATGGTATCTTTTCCAGGTTTTGATGCTATATAATAGCCGTTACATTTGGTCACTAAACCGTTGAGTTTTTTTTAGTTCAACGTTTTGGCAGGCAACATTGTTATTGTTTAACCTCATCTATCCAAAAACATCCGGAGGACGTACCATGCGATTGACGATGGCGCAAGCGATAATCGGTTTCCTGAAACAGCAATATGTGGAACGGGACGGGGTCGAGCTGCCCTTCTTCGCCGGATGTTTTGGCATATTCGGCCACGGCTGCGTGGCCGGCATCGGCCAGGCGCTGCAACAGAACCCGGATTTCCGCTATTACCAGATCCGGAACGAGCAGGCCATGGTACATGCGGCGGCCGGGTATGCTAAGATGAAGAACCGCATGCAGACCTTCGCATGCGTTTCTTCCATCGGCCCCGGCGCCACGAATATGGTGACTGGCGCCGCGGGCGCCACCATCAACCACCTGCCGGTGCTGCTGATGCCGGGTGATATCTTCGCGCGGCGAAATGTGGCGCCCGTATTGCAGCAGCTGGAATCCGGCCAGAGCCAGGACATCTCAGTTAATGACTGTTTCAAGCCGGTCAGCCGTTACTGGGACCGGATCAACCGGCCGGACCAGATTCTCTGCGCGCTGCCCGAAGCGATGCGTGTCCTGACCAGCCCCGCCGACACGGGCGCGGTGACCCTGGCGCTGCCGCAGGATGTGCAGGCTGAGGCCTATGACTACCCGGAGGAGTTTTTTCGCAAACGAGTGTGGCACATTCCCCGTGTGCACGCGGACAAGACCGCCCTGCAGCGCGCGGCGGCATGGATTAAGGCCGCGAAACGTCCCCTGATTGTGGCGGGCGGCGGCGTGATTTATAGCGGCGCCTGCGACGCGCTCAAGGCCTTTGTTGACCAGACGGGCATTCCCGTGGGCGAGACCATGGCCGGCAAGGGCAGCCTGCGCTATGACCACCCGCTGAACCTCGGCGCTGTCGGCGTGACGGGCACGTTGGCCGCAAACCGCATCGCACATGACGCCGACCTGGTTATTGGCATCGGCACCCGGTACAGCGACTTTACCACGGCTTCCAAGACCGCGTTCCAGAACGAAAACGTGCGTTTTATCAACATCAACGTGGCGGAATTTGACGCAAACAAGCACTGCGCGCTGCCGGTGCTGGGCGATGCGCTTATGGTGCTGGAAGAGTTGGTAGAGGTATTGCAGGGCTATCAGGCCGATGCTGCATACCAGGCTAAGGCGCGCGAACTGCACGATGCCTGGGAGGCCGAGGTCGACCGTATCTACGCGATACGTAATACCCCGTTGACCAGCCAGGGCGAGCTGATCGGCGCAGTAAATGAACTGAGCAAACCGGAGAGCATTATGGTATGTGCGTCAGGTTCGCTACCGGGTGACCTGCACAAACTATGGCGTTCCCGGCACCCAAAGAACTTTCACCTCGAATACGGGTACAGTTGTATGGGCTATGAGATCGCCGGCGGGCTGGGCGTCAAGATGGCCGCCCCGGACCGGGAAGTGTACATCATGCAGGGCGACGGCGGCTACCTGATGCTGAACGCTGAAATCGTCACTTCCATTCAGGAAGGCTATAAGTTGACGATTATTATCTTCGATAATTTCGGCTACAAGAGCATCGGCGGGCTCAGCCGCTCGCTGGGCCAGGAAGGTTTTGCCACGCGCTATGTCTATCCCAAGGACGACGTGCTGCCCGGGGATGATGCGGGAGAGAATGTCGTGGTGCTGCCGGTAGACCTTGCCGCCAACGCGCGGAGTCTTGGCGCCCATGTCATAGAATGTATGACTTACGACGATTTTGCCAAGGCTATAAAAACGGCGG
>JAKLHG010000483.1 GCA_022710255.1 Candidatus Hydrogenedentota bacterium | reverse complement strand
CATGCCGCGCGAGCCAGGGAATTGTTCGGCAAAAGCGCGCAGGAAAATGCCGCAGGAGAATGGCCGGGGGTGCTTGCGGCGAAGAAGTTGGGTGCGTAGCAATAGGGCGGGCAGTTTGGGGGACAGCAGGGGACGGGGGACGGAGCAATATATTAATATTAAGGAAAACCGTGCACGCTTGGCTCCATATCTTAAGAAAGGCGTAACGTTGCCGGTTATAGGGTACTACCGCTACCGGTGGCACCAAGGCTGGAAGACAATCCGCGCAATCGCGTTAAAGGATTACGCCAACATACTTTCATCCCTCCGGGCCTAAAAGCAGAACCTGCCTGACGATCTGAAGGCCCAAATACAACGTCCATAAGCTTCGTAGCCGGCTGACTTCAGATTTCAGTGATGTTCGGCAGGCTAACCTCTCGTAATTGTATTTTTCTAATATGAACACCAGTAGCAAAGCATTGGACGGCGGCTCCATTTTTGGCTTCATTGCCGACCTTTTTCATCGGCATCATGTACAAGGTCTCCTTGTTGGCGGATATGCGCTTGTGGCCAACAAAGTGCAGCGTACCACCTTTGATATCGATTTTATGATGACAGCCGAGGATTGCGCCAAACTCGAGGCGGAACTTCTCACCGCCGGTTATACGGTATTCAGCCGGGTAGAAGCCTTTATACAATTCAAAGCCAACCAAGCCGGCTTGCGGGACTTGGATTTTCTTCTTACCGATGCCCATACTTTGGAGCGGCTCATAACGGAAGGCTTAAAGGTCCAAATTGCCGGGGAACAGTTTATTGCGCCCTCGCCCAGGCATTTGATTGCCATGAAACTCCATTCTATTGGGGGCAATCGAAAACGGGAAATGAAGGATTTGCCCGATGTCGTCCAATTGATGATCGCAAATGATATCGATCCAAAGACCGAAGACATCCGGCAGTTATTCGAGAGGCACAATACAATGGATCTTTATCAGCGAGTGGTCGATGCGGTGGGGAATAGACAATGAAAAGGGACAATGACCTGACTTTTCCTGTCTTTGCGAAGGAGCCCCTGCCGCCTCGTTTGCGGTCCATGGACGAGATCGACCAATGGATCGAGGAAGATTTTCGGCTCTTTTTCAATCGCGAAATTTACGAAAAAGAGAAAACCCGGAATTCGGTGAAAATTGTTTTCAGGCTTGAGGAATAATTCCTTCATCAGGCCATAAAACAAACCATGATCGCCGGTGGCCAAGGTGCGTCCGGCAGTTACCTCAACTGCAAGCCTTCATCGGTTTCCAGGATCTCCGCGAAACAGGGTCGCTCGTAAGGAGTTCTGTTTGGCTTATGCAGTGTTAGAAAGAGCCGGCCGTCAAACGCTTTGAAAACCATTCCATGCCCGCCATCTTTACCCCACAAGGGCTCCGAAAACTGTGTCCACGGACCCTCCACCCGGTTTGAGGAGGAACGTGCAAGGCCCATTGCATATCCGTTCTTCCCAAAGCTGGACCATAACATGAAGAGTTCGTTCTTGGTGGAACTAAAAATAAAGGGACCGTCGGTTACGAAGCCGGGGAATTTACTGCTCAGCCCATCGTGTTCCGGCGCAACCGGCACGGCCCAGGGCGCTTCCGTTGCGCTGAACAGGAATACTGGGACGCTGGCACGAGATCTTAGATCGCGGGAAAGGCGCATGGCATACATTGCACCGTTACGGATCTGGAGCCATTCATGGCAAAACACAATCCATGGATTTCCTTTTTCGTCCACATGAAACGTTCCGTCCAGGCAGCCCCAGTTCACCGGGGTAATGGGACCATCTGTGAGCGGAAGGTAGGGGCCTTCGGGTTTGGCTGCGACAAGGATTTGGGTTCCCCGATATCGATTGGCTGCCTTAAACGAGGCGAACATGTAGTAACGGCCATCGTAGATATGCACTTCCGGCGCCCAGAAATTCGTATTCGCCCAAAAACCTTTTGGGGGCCTAAAGGCGGGAAATGGTCCATCCCAGTTTTCCAGGTCTGTGCTTCGATAACAGTTGAATCCCTCGCCGGGACCATCCCAGCAGTTTTCATCCGTTGTGCCGAAAAGGTAATATTCTCCCGTGTCTTTTAGTGGAAGCACAAACGGGTCGCGAATCTGGATTTCTTCTTTTTTCAACATGCTGCCCTTTCCCTCCCCATCCTTTTTCGCCCAGCTATTGGGCTGTCCTGCGCGAATTGTTTCCATGGATCAATTCATCACCTTGAAAACGGAAAACTTCCATTTTGCCATATTGAAAGGACAATCCAGGTACGAGTGCGAGCCCGCAGGCTCGTTGGGCCAGGTAGCAGAAGCAAATGCGATAAAAGGGAACACCAAAAAAATTGGAAGCAGTGAAAAATTTAAGCGCATGTTCTTCTCCATTTTGTTGCTCCCAATCAACGCCCCCTAAATCCCCCGAGGGGGACCTTCGGATTGCCTTATTTCTTCGTTGTATTTTTCGTTTTTCCCTTCGCCCAGTCGCCCTGCGGAGGATTTAGGGGGCGTTCTTTTCATCTCATCACCTGAAACCGCAGCGCATTCGCCTGGGTCCCCTGAACAAACCTCGCAACATAGACGCCATTCTTCAGATCTTTTGTAATTCGCGTTTCTTTCTGTCCCATGGACCGATGCTCATACACCTTTTTCCCGGCGAGGTCATAAACACTAATCTGATATTGCGCGCTGCTGGTCATCGGTAGATTGAACATTACCATTCCCGAAACTACCTTGGCTCTGAATTGGGCGCCTTCGGTTCTTAACGCGGTCCCAGAGACAGATATTGGAGGACATGATGTTGAAGTTCCGCTTGTAATAACGGTATACGACTTTGTTGCAGTGAGCGCCGGCGAACTTGCATCGGTTACACGAATTGTAAAATCGCTGCGGCCCACACAGGTGGGCGAACCGGAAATTATACCTGTCTTCCCATCCACTAACAAACCTGCGGGCAACTTTCCGGACTCCAGAAACCAGGTATACGGCTTGGTGCCGCCATCAGCCGCCAGCGTTGCCGTGTATGGCGTTCCTGTGCGGGCAGGAGACAGTGAAGTGGTGATCACCAAATAGGGAGGCGCCGCGCATCCGCTTGGGCCGCAACTGGGCGCGCTGATATGCAGGTGGTCGAGATAGTGCGCCCACTCAACCGTTACGTCTGTAGGGTTCAGCGATCCATCCCATGTTTCGGACCAGAGCCATTCATTGATGCCGTTCTGATTAATGTTCAGGTTGGTATAATTTCCCGCCAACGCTCCATTGACCCACCAACGCACGACTCCGTCCCGCGAGGTCGCTGTCGTGCTTGATTTCATGTAGGCTTCAAGCTTCGTCCATGTCCCAACTGTCAGGATGCCGGGACCCACGTTCGGATAGCATGAGAGCCCCAGACCAAGGGCGCATGCGTGGCTGTTATCAAGGGACCCGTTGTTGTGGCTGAAAATCAACGGCCCGCTG
>JAKLHG010000482.1 GCA_022710255.1 Candidatus Hydrogenedentota bacterium | reverse complement strand
AATTTTTCATGGTCTCCCCAGCCGAATAAAGGACCATCGGGCAGTTGAGTTAGAATCTCGACCCTTTTTTCAGATGCCGAGGGAAGAAACGCGGCTGCGGCTTCGCGCACCAGGGCCGCAGCATCATATACATTCACGACCGCCTGGATGCCGCGAATCTGCATGCGGCTGAATTCAATCATCTCATTGATGCTGTTTAACAGATGTTTGGAATTGCGATCCATGACCGTCAAAGCGTAACGCTGATCATCTGTCAAGTCTCCCATGCTGTTATCGAGAAACATTTCGATGTAGCCTCGTATCGTAGTCAGTGGGGTGCGCAATTCATGGGTGACGTTGGACAGGAAACCGTCTTTCGCACGGTCGTGCGACCGCAGTTCTTCGTTGGCCCGTTCCAACTCGCGGGTATGGAAGAGCAGCTGTTGCTGCATACGTTGCAAATCCGCTATGGGCGTCAGTGTAATCGAATAAACGGCATTTTCAGTTTCAGGATCATTCAGGTAAACCACGCCGATGAGAACAGGTACCGGGTTGCCCTCCCCGTCCATGAATTCCAGTTCGTGGCGCAGTCCCTTGTCGGAGGTTTCGCCCATGGCGAGCATGAACAGGTTCAGAAGACGCGAATGACCCACCTTGGTCACATAATCGAAAATGTTCCTTCCCGTCAGCCGGGATTCATTCGATCTCAACAGGGCGGCCGCCTGGTTGTTCACCATCTGGATGCGGTACTGTGAATCTACCGTAAGAAAGCCTTCGTTCATGGAAAAGAGCAGATGGCGCAGCCATTTCTCAGAACGCATCATTTTCCGGGATTGTTGTTCAATCTGTTCCCGCAAGTCGTTGGTATGTTCCTTGAAACGCAAGGTTGTGCGGCGTTGCTCCGTGATGTCGCGGACTGTTGCCAGCGTGAAGAGATGTCTGCCCCGTTTGCTGACGATAGGCATGCCGCTTATCAACAGCACCTTAAAGATATCCTCCTTCTCCCAGACGATTTCATATTCCGAACTGATGCCCTCCGCGCGGTCTTCAAGGTGGCGGACCACAAGATTCAAACCGAAAGAAGAAGCGATTTGTCGCACATCACGACCGATTACCGTCTCGCGGGTCATCCCAAACATGTCTAAAACCTGTTGATTTACCAGCAGGATAGTACCGTCGGATTGACTTAAAATGAGCCCCTCCGAAATGTGTTCGGCAAGAAACTTGAACCGGTTGGCAATCTCTTCCGCCCCGGAGTCTGTCCTTATGATAGAGACAAGCACCACAAACAAACCCAGGCTCAGGCTCAATATTCCCAAGGCTCGTGACAAGTTGATTACAAAGGGATCGGGTTGCCGGAGTTGAGGCGATCCGCCCGGAATGCCCGGGAGGCTGTAAGACGCTACCACCAACAGGATTAGAAAGCAGGCAAGCATTGCAATGCGTTCAGATGCCGTTGTGTGATACCGCGACAGCATATTGCCGCCGGTGGCCACGGGAAGCGTCAGAAACAGGACTAAGGCCGCTGTCCGCCAGAAGGGATTCAGAATCTGCTGTGAATAGATGATTCCACCCAGACCGATGAGAACCGGGAGTGCATAAAAGACCAGCCAGCGATGTATTTCCGCACGAAACGCCACCGCTTTGACGGCATCAGTGCCGGTATGTTTAGTTCGAATGGTTTTCATGGCTGCTGGAAATCTGTGTTTGCCGGGCCGCGATAGCGCACTGCGCCAGATAGTCGCAGCGCTCATTATAAAGGTTGCCTGCGTGTCCCTGGACCCATACCCACGCCACTTCATGGCTCTGGTTGAGTTCATCCAGGCAACGCCAGAGATCCGCGTTCAAGACGGGCTTTGTTCCGCGCATCCAGTTTTTGCGTTTCCACTGGTGAATCCAGGTCGTGATACCTGTAATCAAGTATTTGGAATCTGAATGAAGACGGACTCTGCAACGGCGGTTCAGCGCCTGGAGCGCCTTAATGGCGGCTGTAATTTCCATACGGTTGTTGGTACTGAGCGATTCGCTGCCGTAGAGTTCTTTCTGGTGGCTGCCGAAAATAAGAACGGCAGCCCACCCTCCCGTGCCGGGGTTTGGCTCACATCCACCGTCAGTATATACAATCACCTCCGGCAGTGAACCAGCACTTTTTGGGGGGACTAAAGCCACAAACACATCCTCCTGCGCGGCGCGTTACACTGTATATTGTATCTGCGTTTTACAGTTTGTCAATGCCTTGTGTTATATCACAGATGTGGACCTGAATTACAAGTCGGTGAACTGGTTGCTGGAAAAATTCAAAAACAAAATTGCTTTATGTTAAGATAATGAACAGTTCGATACGCGGGTTCAGGCTCCATGAATACAGTTGGGAACCCTGAACCGTTGAATAACCCGGTGTGCTCTCCAGAGGAGAGACCTTGTGCGTGTCTCGCGGTGCGGGTCGAAAAACCTGTATGTGACGCGGTACCAGAAACGCGGAGGACGCCGGTTTTTACGGTGCAGGAGTTACAGTGGAATGAGAGGTGCGCAATCTGCACGCTATGTATCTGTCTTCATGGATGGCGGTGTCGGGCACGGCGCATGGATGGAACAATTCGAACCATGACGGGAGCAGGTGCATATTCTATATGTTGATTTGTGTAACATTAAGTCGGCAAAGAAGCATGAAAGAAACACCATGAAAGTAAGAGTAAGTTTTGTATGGATGGCCCTTATCGTTCTGATGGTTACCTTGGGTTGCGCTAAAGACAAGAATAGTCCCAGGGAAACCGGCCTTCGGGACGAAACGTATAATGCGACGGAAGCGGAGGCGAAAGAACGCCTGAATCAACTGATGCGGGAGAAAATTTCGAGTGAGCAGCAGCATGAGGATTCCGGTAGCATCCTCGTCATATACCGGCGCCCCTATTACTTCCGCGAATATGCCGTATACCCTGACGGCCCGGATGGATTTCAGGTGGAGTTCCGGGAAAATGACTCCCGGACGAATCCTCTTTTTGCGGAAGTGAAAGTGAATAAAATCCGCTATTCCACGCAGATGTATCGCAAGCATAACCAGGCAGCTTCCGACACCAATTTCTTGCGCGATACAGGCGAGGAAGTTTTCTATTTTGAATGGCACAACGGGCGCTGGCAACAAACGGGCGCTATTTTCAACGCCCAGACTACCGAGGAAATGGTTGACGGTGCGTGGGTATCCCATCACCAAAAGACGATTCGCGTGAATCCCGGTGCGGAACGACCCGGATGGATAGGCCGTTTTTGGGAGCGCATACGCGGTGAAAAATAACGCGAGTGCGCCTGCGCATGCCCGAATAGATGATGAACAACCCGCACAACTGCAGTCGATGAATGCAGGTGAACAGCCTTTCATTCCACGGGGGGAGTTTTGGTTGTGGGCCGCACTTTGCTTCTCATTGATGCCGGTATTATGGCTGTGTCCGGGAATCGTTGTAGGTGAAACTGCAAACAGCCGTCT
>JAKLHG010000481.1 GCA_022710255.1 Candidatus Hydrogenedentota bacterium | reverse complement strand
CCTTTCCTTCGATGCCGTTTCCCCGTAAACTCCGGCGTTTCCCGTGCCAACAGTTTTCGCCTCGTTGCGTACATCCGTACGCTTGTGCTTTAATCGTAAAGACACACCGCCAAAGGCACAGGCTGAAATGACTGGCGGAAGGAGGCGCATTATGTTTCGACTCGTGTTTGTTCTGACGCTTTTCTCCGGCTTAGTTGCCCGGGCGGCCCCAAATCCCGCTCTGATGGTGACGCTGAGCCGGAACGCCGAGGCGGCGGCGGAGGCAATGGCCTTTTGTCAGAGATACGCCCACGGCTGGCTAGCCTATGCCGATCCGGAAACAGGATTGATCCCGCGCAACCTTACCGGCGATTCTTTCTGGAACGCCAAGGACGCCGCGGCGGACAATTACCCTTTCTTGACACTTACCGCCCAGGTCACAGGCTTGTATTATCTGAAGCAGGCCGCCGTTCATATTCTTGAACAGGAACAGGTGCTGGCGACACGTCCCGGCGGGCTTCCCGATACCTGGGACTTCCGTTCCCGTGAATTTCAAACCGGGGAACCCGTGCTCGCCGACCTGGTATTCGGCGCGGCTGAGTACGTGAAGGACGGACTGATGCCCATCGTGGAATGGACTGGCCCGGGTCCGTGGCTCGATCGGATGCAGGCGCTGGTCCGCGCCATCTATGCGCAAACGGAAAACAGTCTCCCGGCGGAAACGTCACCATCGGATAATATTGAAGTATGTGGTGACCTCATGCAAAGCATGAGCCGCCTGTACTGGCAGACAGGCGATGCCTGGTACAAAGAGCGGTGTTGTCGCCTGGCCGACCGGTACCTGTTTGAACAGCCGGTAAGCGCCCTTGAACGCATCCGCTTGCGCGACCACGGCTGTGAGGTCATCGGCGGCTTGTCCGAAGTATATGTTATCGCTGCCTGGGAAGATGCTGAAAGGTACGAACGGTACCGTCCCGCCCTGTATGCCCTGCTGGACCTGATCCTCAAAAAAGGAATCAACGAAGACGGCATGATGCCGGATTGGGTGAATACGAAAACCGGGGAACAGGACTGGGAGCGCACCAGCGACGGCTGGGGCTATGTCTATGATGCTTTTCTAACCGTCGCCCTGGTAGACAACCAAGAACCTTATCGGCAGGCGGCGATACATGCCCTGGACAACATCCATAAATACCTGGGTACCGACTGGGAACGGGGAAGCGCCGACGGGTATGCCGACAGCATTGAAGGCGCCTTGAATCTACTGAACCGGTTACCTATGGCAAACGCTTTCGAGTGGGTGGATCAGTCCATGGGACACATTTATGCCAAACAAGGAGAAGACGGTATCATCGAAGGCTGGCATGGTGATGGCAACGCGGCGCGAACGGCCCTTATGTACGCTCTATGGAAGACCCAAGGCGTTACAGTCCACCCGTGGCGTGAGGATGTGCGCTTGGGGGCGGTTCTGGATACGGAGGGCGCACTGCATATCCAGATGGAAGCGCAACGACCGTGGAACGGAACGCTCAACGTGGACCGCCCGAGGCATCGTGAGTACCTGCGCCTGCCCCTGGATTACCCGCGCATCAATCAATTCCCGGAATGGTTTACCGCCCCTGAGGGGGCCGCGTTTTCCATCCAGATGGATGACGAGGTGCCGGGTTCCGTTTCCGGAGAACAACTATGGACCCTGCCGTTCTCGGTCAAGCCCGGACGGAAACGACACATCATCATCACGCCCGCCACCCCCGCAGCCCCCCCGTCCGAGAGCGGCACGCCCGCGTTTCGCGCCTTGCGGTATACTCCAGGCGATACCAGTGCAGCCATGGCATGGCAGCAGGAACTTCGCGGCAAATTGGCTGCGCTGTTGCGGGTGAGCCTTCCCGCAGAAACAGAGATACATCACCCTCCCCTTGCCAAAACCATGAATACTGCATCTGCCGAAGCGTATGAACGGCAAGATATCGTGCTGGAGGTTTCAGAAAGCCGCGAGATACCGGCTATCCTGACCCGGCCCTTGGGCAAAGGCGACGGCCCGTTTCCCGCTGTCATATGTATTCACGGCCATGGAGCAACCAGAGAAACCGTCTATGATTCGGATACACCCTATCATGGATTTGCGAAAGTCCTAGCCCAGTCCGGGGTGGTTACCATCGCGGTGGAGGTGGGCCAGCACCAGGTGCAAAACCCAGCGGCAACCTTACTGGGGGAGCGCCTGGCCGACCTCTTCTGTTGCGTGGATTATCTTGCATCCCTGTCTGAAGTAGACCCCACGCGTATTGGGTGTGCCGGACTGTCCCTGGGGGGGGAGATGGCCATGTGGCTGGGCGCCCTTGATACGCGTATTAAAGCGACAGTCAGTTCCGGTTTTCTGACGTTTATGAATCAAATGGAACGCAATCATTGCATATGCTGGAAAGAAGAAGGATTAAGGGAGTGCGCTGATTTTCCGGATATTTACGCACTGATTGCGCCCCGGGCGCTGCTATGTCAAGTGGGACGTCAGGAACCCCTCAGCCAGTTCAATCCCGTCCTTGCCAAACGCGCATTTGACCAACTGTCCGCCACTTTTGAGGACTTGGATGCCGGGCATCAAGTGGTATTGGACCTGCATGACGGCGCGCATGAAGTCTGTATTCCAACCATGAAAACGTTTCTTTTAGAACATACCGCAGGCCATCAGAAGTAATCTTCAGTATTATTCTTGTGTGAGTCATGGTTATACATAAAGATGCAGATTTCAGCCGTGACAATCTCCGGTCGCAACGAATTCTGGAAATCCACAGCGCTGTTTTTATGATTTGCAAGATATGAAATATAATTAAGTGCTATTCGCGTTTTAAGTATTGCAGCGCCCTATAAGGAATTTTTTGTTGCTTATAGAAATAATTCGTGTATACTTATTGTAAGATGGAAAGACTTTGGAATGTTTGTGAGTGAAAAGATGGAACATGTAATGCAACCGGCATCCGAGACGAATTCAGCGGATACAACAACCATAAGGAACCATAAGCAAATGAATCCAACTTCCATGGCCCGAATCCATTCGGGAAAAAGGGATGCTGTGATGGTGGTACTTTTGTTCTTGCTTTCACTATGCAGCCTATTGTTGACGCCTGTCCAAGCCGATATTCTGGATGTTTACGAGAGTGACGGTATTCTTCGCGACCTCATTGTTCTCGAAGGGGATACGATTGACATAGATACCGGCAGCACACCACCGAAGTTCTCGGTGGATGCCTCGCCTATGGGCTACACGTATAAGGGCCGTGTGGTAGACGGCGCCGCCGTCTTTGATTTTAACAATGTGTTTATTGACCAGACCATTGTTGCCACCGTCTCCGGCAACCGGCCTCTGGTCATTTCCGCCAAGGGTGACATGACGGTAGGTGCGTCTTTTGATGTGTCTGCCGGTGTCGCGGGGGGTGGCTCCGGCGGCGTGGGTGGCCCAGCGGGCACCGGGGGTACCGGCGGCCCCGGTGGTGCCGGTG
>JAKLHG010000480.1 GCA_022710255.1 Candidatus Hydrogenedentota bacterium | reverse complement strand
CGGTTCAACAGCAACACCTTCAGAATCTATGGCGATGGCATGGCGGAAGATACGCAGGTCCGTGTTGAAGCCTATGTCTTTCGCCAACCCTACGATCCCAGGGACATGGAAGAAGAAATGAGCCGGCTGGGCACGTTGGAACAGCAGGAATTTGTGGATATGCCCCAGCAGTTGTTCCGCATTCTTGAGTGGAAAATAGTACAATAGGAGCGAAGGATGCGGGGCAGGAAACAGGGCCGTATTTTTAGTACGGACACGGAGGCGGCTGAGAAACCGGCCGGACCGGGCCCCGTATAAATAACAGCCTGTACGGGCGAACTTGTATCGGCAGGAAAGAAGGAAAATCATGCTTGTAAAAGCAAAGATCGGCGCCATAGAGTTTATCGGCGATGAAGTACGCGTTGCCGTCATCAAAACAGGTAAGAAATTGCCGCAAGTGCTGGACCTCCAGGCGCGTCGGGCCTCCTGTGAGAACGGGGAGGATCGCACCGAGGCCATGATCCGCGCGCTCAATGAGGCACTGGACGCGCTTAAAGTTCAACCCGGCACCTATGTGGCCTGTATTCCCGGCACGGCGACCATCGTACGCGCCCTGACCATTCCCTTCAAGGGTATGACCCGGGTAAGCAAGTCGGTCCCCTTCGAGCTGGAACCTCACCTGGCCTTCCCCCTTGAAGAATTACTGCTCGACTTCAACGTAATTCGCGAGGTGGGCGGCACCACGGAAGTGCTGGCTGTGGGCACACGGCGCAACCATCTTGAAGAACAACAGGCCATGCTACACGCCGCAGGCGTGGAGGCGGAAATGGCCGGGGTGGACGTAACGGGAATGACGGCGCTGTGGCATGCGACGCAAAAGACGTCAAAGGGACTGCGCGCCGTGCTGCATGTGCGCGGTCAAAACAGCGTCATCGCCATAATGCACAACAAGGCCCTGGCATTTTACCGTATCGTCTATTTCGGCGAGACGGAAATGCGTGAACATCCCGACATCGTCATCCGTGAAATTCAAAATACCTTGCGCGCATTTCTCGCCAAATGGAATGGGGACGAACAGATTCTTTCCCTGGGTATCACGGGTATGCGGCTGACACCGGAAGAGATGGAAGGCCTTGAAAACACCCTGGGTATGGAAGTGTCGTCACAGGTCATGCTGGATGTACTCAAGGGGGCCGGCAAGATAGCAGGCAAGGGTGAACAAGCGGCAACGGAACCCAATTACTGGGAAGCGGCCATAGGCGCAGCCTACACGGCGGGCGGCGGCGGCCTCGCAATCAACATGATGAAAGAGACTCAGGATGTCCACGGCGCACTGCGCGGCGGTATCGCCCATCTTATGTTTTCCGCCTGCCTGGCGCTGCTCTTTCTGCTGGGATGCGGCTGGTATTTTCACGAAAACAGGCTGCGCAATGAAACCACCACGGAACAAATCAAGGCGGAGATTAGCTTGCTTGAAGAAGAAATCACGGCCATGGCCGCAGAGGGGTTGGGAGACGAAGTCGACATCACCTGCTTCAGCGATCCTCCGGTGCTGGATATTTTAAATGAAATTGCCACGAGAATGCCGAAAGACAAAATCACCATAACTGAATTGCGGGTAGCCCAACCCGGCGCCCGCGGCGGTTGGGTGGAAATCACCGGTTCCTCGGGCAGCGCCGCTGACTTTAACGAGGCCTTCAATGTTCTGAAACAATCCAGTTTGTTCAAATTGGCGGAAGACACCAATATCCGCCTTCAGGGCGAACGTACGACCTTCCGGATACGCGCATTCCGGCCCGAGGAGGAAATCAGTGAAGTTCAATCTTGATTTTAGAGAAAAAGTGGCCCTATCCGTCGGGATTCTTGCTCTGGCGCTGGTACTGGCTCTGGCGTTATATGTGCCCATGGGGCCAAGGAAATGGTATCTGCAGTCCCAGCGTGATCTGGCATCCGCCCGAGAAGATCTGAAACTGCAGCAATTGTTTAAATTGGAAGAGACAGAGCGCTTGAACCGCCAGAAAGCCCTGATGGAAAAGACGGCGGGCAGGCCTGCGGATTTCTCCCTCTTCGCTTATCTGGATGCGTTATTGACGAAAACAAATTTACGCAACCGGGCAGAACTTGAACCTTACCGCATCAAAGAAGCCTCCCAAAAACAACCCATGGTCCAGTTGCGCCTGCGCGAGGTCAGTCTTGAGGAATTGGTCGGTTTCATCTACGAGGTCTATTCCAGCGGTAATCTCATCGCCGTGTATAAGATGGATTATCTCCGGCCCGCACCGGCTGAAAAAGGCCTGGATTGCGATATCACTTTCGTTACGCTGCTGGTATAAGACGGTGCCGCCTTTCAGGGTTAAAAAGGTGGAAAATAAGCGCCCCCGTCTTTTATCTATCGACTTGTGCACGCAACTCCCCGGATCTCCAAGGATAGGGGTATTGACGGGAAATTGAGAAAATACTCACCCATACAGGTGTTGTAGGGAGCGATACGTTGTCTTTGCCTGCGGCCAGCCGCTCCGGGGAGCGGCGTTCCGGGAAATTCCATCTCACGAATATTTGCCAACAAAATGGACGTAAGCGCCTGCAAGAAAAACCTTATTGTTGACTGCGTACCAAGGCGCGCAAGTAATCCAGGTACTCATCCAGCGGCACAAAGCCCTCGGCGGTCTCCCGGGGCGGGCGGGGAGCGGCGGAATCGGTGGCACTTTTCGCGTCCGCTTCGCCCTCGGATGCCCCTTGCCCCTCGCCTTCCGTTCCGTTATTCTCCCCTTCCAGCATTTCCTCCCCGGTTTCCGGGTCCAGAATAATCGGGACTTTGCTGCGATAGCCGCCAAAGGGCACGATGCCGAACCGTTCCGTATCACGGAAGTACATTAAAGCCTGGTCGCCCTTGGTGAATCCGGGCACACCCGTAACCGCCGTGACAAGATTCCCATACTTGCCGCCGACCACGGAGAACGTGAACAGGGAATCCTGATTCAGCCCACCCTTGACGACTTCCCTCACTTTGATGACGACATCGGTATAGATACGCCCGTTCGTGCGCAGTTGGGCTTCCGCGGAAAGGACCTCCCCCGTAAAAATATAATCCGTTTCGGCGACCAGGTCCGCCGTATTGATAGGCATCTGGCCGGCAAAGGCCATGGACAGGCCCACCACATAAATACACAGTGCGGTCAAGGTTATTCTCGCCGCCCGGCTGTGCAGCCTCCGCAGTCCCGCCAGCATAATACCGGCACACAGTAACACAGTGATAATCATTCTCCCATAGTCTCCGATTTTTGAACCGAAAATAATCAAGCCCCTTGCCATTCGCAAAGCCAGGTCATGGCGCAACAACTGCCGGGCAAGATAAGGCGCCATCCGATAGTAGGCATCCACCACGGCGGTTCCTGCGGCGGATTCGAGCAAGACCTGGTCCCGGAAAGCCCGAAGCGACGCGTTCAGACGGGAAAAGACCACAGAGGCGCCCCCACTGCCATCAGGGCCGCCCG
>JAKLHG010000048.1 GCA_022710255.1 Candidatus Hydrogenedentota bacterium | reverse complement strand
CCAGCAATTCACGAAAATCCTTGTGCTTGGAAAACTCAGGGAACTTCTGGGTAACCATCTGTGCCCCACGCTCCAGGTTTCGCGTGAAGATATCGCACAGGGCAATGGGCTGGATATCATCGCGCTGAAGCACGAACCCGAGATTGGCACGGCCCATGCCGCCCGTGCCGATATGCCCGGTCAAAATCTTTTCATTGGCGCCCAGCACTGAGGCCGGCAGAATGGTTTTATATACAGACGCATGGGCTTTGTTGGCTGCAAAACCCGCCAAGGCGCCCGCGCCGGCTGCCCGAATAAAAGAACGGCGGTCGATACCCGTCTTTTGGCATACATCTCCTTCCATTTTTTCAACGTCAGACATTGTGTTCATTCTCCATGCTTGGGTGTTTTGGGAAAGGGGTTATTGAGCATCCCGGCCACCGGACAGCAGCCTGCGGCTCTTACGATACATTGAAACCATATAGTACTTAATTCATAAGCCAGAATCAATTTGACCGCTGAGTACGACGACCGATTGCTGGATTCTACACACCGCAACTTGGTAAAAAACATTCAACTTTGCTATGCTTATCTTCTTGTAGATTGTTGAAACAATAGATTTTGTTTCGAAAAACAAAGGAGAAAGGTATTCAAGCATGGGTAATCACGATACGAAAACTAAGAATGCGCACCTGAACATCTCCCGTCGTTCTTTTTTAGGCACTTCCATGGCCGCAGCGGGGGCGGCGACCATTGGATTTCCAGCGATTGTTCATGGTCAGAATCTGAACGATAAGCTGAATATTGCAGTTATTGGTTGCGGTGGACGCGGTGCGGGCAACCTGGGTGGTGTTCAGGGAGAGAATATCACGGTGCTGTGCGATGTCAATGAAAAGAACCTGAATCACATCGCCCAGCATTTTTCCAAAGCGCGTGCGGAACGGGATTTCCGCAAGGTATACGATCATCCGGAAGAGTTCGACGCGGTTGTCGTCAGCACCTGCGAGCACACCCATGCCTTCGCAACGCTCCCCGCCCTGCAACTCGGCAAACATGTCTATTGTGAAAAACCGTTGACGCATGGTATCTGGGAAGCGCGCATCGTCCGGGAAGCGGCGGCAAAAGCCGGGGTAGCCACGCAGATGGGCACACAGATTCATGCTGACGACAATTACCGTCGCGTGGTGGAATTGATAAAGACGGGCGCCATCGGCAAGGTCAGCGAAGTGCACGTCTGGGTATCGCGTGCCTGGGGTCGGCAATCGGAAGAAGAAGCCAAAGCGGCGAAAGACATCGTGTTCGTGCAGGAACGGCCCGCGGAAGAACATCCTGTACCGCCGGAGCTGGACTGGGATCTTTGGATAGGTCCCGCGCCGATGCGTCCTTTCAACGAAGTCTATTTCCCGGGGCCGAAATGGTACCGGTGGTGGGATTTCGGCAGCGGTACCATGTCCGATCTTGGCAGCCACTACATAGACCTTCCTTTCTGGGCGCTGGACTTGGACTACCCGCTTACTATCGAAGCGCAAGGACCCACGCCCCATCCGGAACTCGCCCCGGCCTCCATGCAGGTAACCTACGAGTACGGCCCACGCGGTGAGCGTGGCCCGATTAAACTGACCTGGTATCAGGGTAATAACAAGCCCCAAATCTACAAAGACGCTGGTATTCCGGCTTGGGACGACGGGATATTGTTTATTGGCGACAAAGGCATGCTGCTCTCCAATTACGGTAAGAATGTGCTGTTGCCCGAAGAACAGTACAAGGATTTCCAGGCACCGGAACCCTTCATTCCGAAATCGCTGGGCCACCACGCCGAGTGGCTTCATGCCTGTAAGACCGGTGAGCCGACCACCTGCCCCTTTGCTTATTCGGGCCTGCTCACCGAGGCCAACCACCTGGGCAACGTGGCCTACCGGTTGGGCAAAAAACTCGAATGGGACCATGAAAACCTGCGGTGCCCGAACGCGCCGGAAGCTGACGCCATCATTCATCGGGAATACCGCGCGCCGTGGAAGTTGGTGTAGCGCCAACCCTCTTGTATTCTGACATGAATTCTTTCGGGTGAGTGAAACAACGGCAGATTCCGCATCGTTTCACTCACCCTTTCGGCATGTTGTAGTTTAGTCCCATTTGAGAGTAAGTGTAAGTGCCTGTTATCTGCATCGCAGGAATGTAATTACAGCAGGGAAAAGCGATCCCCTATGGACACGAATAAAAAAGACGCACTGAAAGCGTCACTGAAACGTGATAGAGAAGAAAAGGAGAAGACCTACCGGGAGCAGGCGCTCAGAATGTTCCCCCATGTCTGCCAGCGTTGCGGCCGCGAATTTTCGGGCAAGCGCCTGCGCGAACTGACCGTACATCACAAGGATGGCAACCATTTCAACAATCCGCCTGATGGCAGCAATTGGGCCCTGCTATGTTTATATTGTCATGACGATGAACACGGGGCCTATGAACACGGTGCCCTTCGTCCTGAAACCACAAAGGATATCTACACGCCTCCTTCGCTGGGTTTTAATGCCTTTGAAGGTCTGCGAGACCTCATAACTTCCGATGAAGATACGCCGGGGGACGGGTGACGCTCCATTTCAGCCGATTTCAACTTTAGAAAAAATTGTTTTTTGGGTGTTTGTTTAAAGGACCCAAGGGACATAAAGACACAGTCGCCGGCACAAGGCACGTTTTAGGACTATGCCCAAGTCTTTCCACTCGTTCAGGCTGTCTTCATTCGGCGTGGGTTGAGCTTTCAACGATTATCTGATGAACAACTATATCAGCGCACTATTTACCATGTTGCGCAAAATCGGTATCTGCCACTGCCTATCGTAAGAGGGCATACTTTTTCATTTCTTGCATGTACCTGTATTCCGGGAGTTGATTCTAAAGGCAGGTTGGATTCTGTCACCACCGCGGTGTCGGGTACGGGCAGCAGTATCGTTGCATTCGTATTTCCAGGAATACTAACGTTCATAGAAAACGCCCCCGTTTCACTTTTCCAGTCAACAGCGATTCGGCCCCGGGGACTGTCAAAATATCCGGAAGCTTCCTGCAGTCCCTCCGGTGGTTCAGGCCCGATAAGCACGTTTTCAAAGCCAACGGCTTCATCAGGCTGCCTTATGCCCAGCAGATAGGCCTGAAACCATTCCTGCGCATGCCCGAACATGCAGTGGTTGAGGGAGGAACCCGGCTTGTCCCACCGTTCAGAAAGCGTCTGCAGGCCGAATTCATGAAGCATCCAGCCATAACCCGGGCAGTCATAACGGTTGATAATGCGATACACAATATCCGAGCGGCCGGCCCGGGCCAACGCCATAATCATATATCGAAAACAGACCTCGCCCGTGCTTGGCTTATACGCATCGTTTTCTAACGCAGCCACCAGATTACAGAGCACCTGATCCCGATCCTTTTCGGGGAGCAAATCAAAATACAAGGCAATCGCAAGGGCGGACTGACTTCCCTTGGCCACAGTCTTCCGTTCGCCATCGTAATAGGCATCCATAAAATCTTCGCGTACTTGACGGGACAATGCCGCAAAAGTTTCCGCCTCATCACCCTGTCCTGTCATGGCTGCCACCTTGGCGAGGATTCGTGCGTTGTCAAAAAGCATGGCAGTCGCTGTCAGTTCGCCTGGCGTCAGTTGTGCATAACCGGTATGCCCTTTTTCCGGAGTCCAGTCGTACCAATCGCCCAAGCCCGCTTTCGCCAGGCCCTGAATATTGCGGGTACAAGCCAGATACCGGGTATACCTTGCCATGGTGTCATATTGCCGCGCCAGTATTTCCGTGTCTCCATACCACCGGTACAGCAGCCAGGGCAGCTGTACGGCGGAGCTTCCCCACTCCGGCGACTCGAAAAAACCGTCCTGGAAGCGGGTATATTCCGGTGCGATATCGGGTACCAGCCCGTTCTCCAGTTGAGATTCCGTGGTGTCACGACAAATCTTCCGGTAGAGGCCCTGCGCGTCAAAATGATACAGGATGGAGGGACCCATCAAATGAGCCACTTCCAGCCATCCCAGTTTCTCGCGATGGGGACAATCCGTCAGCACGCTTTGTAGATTGCTGCGAACAGAGCGGGTAATCATGGCATGAATGTCGTTGAGCAGCGGATTGGCGCAGGAAAAGGAGCCGACTTCAGGAGAATCGCTAGTTACAAACTCCGACGCCAGGTTTATAAGAACGGGCCGTGAATCCTCGGTATCGTCGGGAATATCCGCACCCTCTACGGTAATATACTGAAATCCGAAATAGGTGAAGAAAGGCCTGTACGTTTCCTCACCCCTCCCGTGCAAGGTGTAGGTATACCAATGGCCTTCCCAGGGCATGCCGGGCCGTTCGCCGACACGCATTGTGACCTGGGCGCCCGCTTTTCCTTTCACGGTAAGCACGGGCCGTGCGGACAGGTTATAGCCCATATCCGCTTCGTATCGCCCCGGCGCAATGCGCTGTATGGACACAGGTTCCAGAGTGTCCATGATTTTTATGGGCGGCGCCTGTTGCGCACGCAAAACGCCACCCGGACCATCCGTTATGCGTGCGGAACACCAGGAACTGGCGTCAAATTCCGGAGTACACCAGCCGGGCAGTTCAAGGCGCGCATCATAGTCTTCCCCGCCGTAGGCGCAACTGAACGCGATGGGGCTTTTGTGGGTGCTCCAACTCTCATCACTGGCAACGGTCTGTTCCGTGCCGTCTTCATAGACGATGTGCAGTTGCGCAATCATTTTGGGCTCGCCGTAAGAACCGGTAAACTTGGTATATCTTCCCCCGACGACATTATACAGTCCGTTGCCCAGCATGACACCGAAAACGTTGCCTCCCGGGTGCAACATGCTGGTTACGTCAAAAGGCACATACAGGCAGGTATCCTTATAATCGGTCCAGCCCGGGTCCAACACATGGTCGCCGACCTTTTGGCCATTGAGGAAAAGTTCACAATGACCCAATCCACAAATATTCATCAGAGCGTAGCGGATTGATGTATTGGCAACCGCAAACTCCTTTCGGAACAAGGGTATTTCCTGGTGTATTGTAGAAACTGTTTTCCAGGGGTCCATGTCATAAGGCCCAAGTTCCTGAACCTTTGGCAGGCTCACCGTTTCGCTCCCATCTTTTAAACGCTCCCCACACCATGAACCATCGGTAACCACGGTATCCTTGCCGCCATCGTCATAGTGCAGATCAAGTTGCAGAAGTACACCTGCCGGGTTGGGAACTTCCCAGTCATTTACCACCCGGAGTTCCAACTGGTTGTCGCCCGGCCGGAAGTGCTCCATAACCGCCGCCATGACTGGTTCGCGCCATCCTGACACGCGCGGGCATTGTTTTTTATTAATAAACAAATCACAGTGGTTATCCGCAGCGACATACAGGGATGCGGAGACAAGGGAAGCATCGCTCCGGACGGTAACGCGTTTCAGAAAGCGGGCGGCGCCCATAGCCGCCTTGAAGGCATCTTCCCCGGCCACCCAAATCCACTTTGGGTTTTGCAGTATGGACTTGGGGAGCGCTCCTGCAATCCAATCCGCATCCCATGAATCCGCATTCAATTCGCCCATGGTCCAGGATGCCGGCGCTGCCCATTCCGAGACGTGCCCTTCTTCATCCCAGATACGCACCGTCCAGAAAAAACGTTCCACCGACGCAGGCGGGTGGCCTTCATAGAGTACACGCTGGCCGTCCCCGTCAATTTTTCCCGGGTCCCATGCATCCGCCCGGCCGGGAACCAGCAGACCTGGAGTGCTCGCGACCAGGACCTGATATGCGGATTGAAAAAGCCTGCGGCGGGACGCGTCAAAAGTCCAGGATAATATTGGTTGTTTCGATTCTACCCCCAGCGGGTTTTCACAGCCGTCGCAGCGCAATTGCCGGGGCCGGGGTATAACGGTCTCCTCAGCAGTGCTGTTGACGCAGGCCAGTAAGGCCAGTGCAGTACTATAAAGCAGGGCTATTTTTATGAAATGCATAGCGGTACTCCTGATTTTATTATGTTGCCGCCCCGACGGGCGGGTGAGGAACGCTTCATTGTACACGGTCCCTTCCCCACATAAAAAAAGCCACGGCATGGGCAAGGGACGCGGGAGCTGCCCCTAACCAAGAAAGTGCGGCACTCGTATGTCGTTCCTACTTGAGCGTGCGTGCTGTGCATTGTCCACGATGAGCACGCTGAAGCGCGAACAACATGCGGTAGTTATTTTTGTTAATGGTGGTATTTCGGAAAATACAACCTTGTATGGGATGCGTATTCTATGGCACCCTACTGGTGAACGGAGAACACCAGCAATAAATACGTACCAGCGTCACTGCTGTCCAAATAAAGACAGGGTTAAAATATATCCCCGCTCAAACTAAGGCGTTTTTAACGTTAATTTTACATGTTCAGGCTGAGGGTACCTTTTTTTGGGGGGTGACGGTTCTGTCCAAGTCAGGATAACGCAGCGGCATTTAATGCCGGGCTTCAGTAGGCGTACCTTCCTGGGTGCGCCATAAGGGGCGATTCCTGTACTTGTAGAATTATCGCGCACCCGGGAAGGTACGCCTATATGAGCGCATAAGAATTATTCAGGCAGCTATGAACAAGGAGAGGAATGAGTGCGTTTCTTTTGTGCGATGAAAAACAAAACCAAAAAAATGCAACCCTAATCTGGACAAGATTATGCCAGCATTAAAGTTGTTTATGTTCAAACACCACTGAGAACGGAGATACTTCTATGAAAGTGCCCGCCTTACACATCCTGTGCATTCTTGTTGTTTTCACGGGCCTTTCAGCAGTCTCAGCCGAAACTGTTGAGAATCCTGCGTCCGTATTCTCTTCCACACTATACATCTCGCCCAACGACTTCGAAGGGTCGGACAGTGAACGGATCAACCGGGCCATTGCTGCGGGTGCCGCTACGGGGAAACAGGTTGTGATCCCGCAACACAACCGAGCGAAAGACGGAACGCGAACCCTATGGCTCCTGGATACGGCCATTCTTGTTCAAAGCGGAACCTCACTGGTCCTGGTGAACTGCCATATCAAGTTGTCTGACCGTTGTCGGGATAATTTCATACGAAGCGCGAACTGTGGTCTTGGCATCACAGATATCCAGCCCCTGACAGATATTCATATTACCGGCGCGGGGAACGTTCTTCTTGAAGGGGCGGACCATCCGCGCGCCACCGGCGATAGTGCCAAGATGCTGGGCGAACGGACCTATGGAACGGACGCCGGGGTATCGGGCGAAAGCCAGACTGGCGACTGGCGTAACATTGGCATTCTTTTAGCCTATGTCGAACGCTTTTCCATAGAAAATCTGCGGATTAAAGATTCCCATGGCTGGGCCGTATCCCTGGAACGTTGCGCCTATGGCATTGTCCGTGATATTGATTTCGCTTCAACCGGCAACAGGGTCATTGATGGCGTTACGAAAACAATTCTCAACCAGGATGGACTGGATTTGCGACAGGGTTGCCATGACATCACCATCGACAGTATTTCCGGGTATACAGGAGATGACTTGGTGGCTTTGACCAATATCCTGGGACTGGGACGCACGGCCGGCACAACTGAATCCACCATGGTCAGCGCCGCAAGCAATCGAGGTGACGGACAGGACGATATCCGCTATATCACGCTTCGTAATATCCGTGGTTACTGTGCGGGGGGCCATCATATTGTTCGCTTTTTAAATGCAGGCGGACTGAAAATACACGATGTCCTTTTGGATGGTCTTGTGGATACCTCAGGCAACGCGAAAAGATGCCGTGCCGCCCTGAAAATCGGTGACAGCAACCCCAAATGGGGCGGTGTAACACCCTTGGGGGATACCTGTCGGATTATCGTCAACAACGTAATGAGCCGTTCTGAGCACACCGTCCTGATTGCGGGTTCCCTTGCTGACTCCTTATTGACAAACATTGTCAAATATGATGCGCCGGGGGAACCCATTACTTATGAGTCAGGTGTAGAGAATGTACGCAGGGTTGAAGTCCGTAATATAAATACGTTCTGATATATATAAGCATGCCGGTGTTACCCCGGGTAGTATAGTCTATACGGTTCCGAAGACTGTGCGTCGCCTGCGCCGTGCTACGGTTGTAAAGGCGCCTGAACCGGGCAGGTATCCTTGAGATAGCTGCGTATTGCCTCCGCGATAGAGCCGCCAAACTGGCGGGCGCTTTCCGGGGTTACCGGTGCTCCGCCGACATTGGCATAGGGAATCTCCATCGATGCCGCCATGCGCATTCCAGGAATGGTTTCCGCCCACTGTGCGAAATTGCACCCCTGTTTATAATTGGCATCCGTGTTCCAACTCGTACCATGGGCGAGATTGTCCGTCGGCCGGTACGGCAGCGGGCTGTCATTGGCTTTTTGAACACTAGCGCCAAAGGCCTGCTGGTTGTCCCACATGGCCTTATTTGGACTCCCGACAAGGTAAATTAGTTCATTACGCTCCCCGCGTATATAGGGACAATGCAAATCGAGGGCAACGCACGGTGGGTGGGACAGGTTTTCGACATACTGTCGAAGCGCGGCCGTCTCCGGATAGATACTTTCTCCCGCATAGTCGCGGTTATGGTCCCTTGGGCGGCGGTTTTTGCCCTGGTCCCCTTTTTCTACGCCGTCTTTATCCATGAATGGAATTGCCACTACCTGCACATGTTCCCGGAACCAGTTTCCGGTATCCCCCTCCGCAAGCACACGGTCCAATAGCCCCTCCAACACGAAACTTGCCATAGTCTCACAGGCATGATGCCGGGCCGTTATCAGTACCCGGTACCGGGGCGGGTCAGAAGAAGAACCTGCGCACAGAAGTTCAACATCTCTTTTTCCCGTGCTTGTGCAGAGCCTTTTAACGGCAAGACAGGGAGAGTGTTTCCATCTTTCCAGAAAGACATGAAGGTCCGATGTTACATAAGGAATGGTAAATGCAAAATGTACGGCAGGACATTTGGGAAAAGTATAGGTAAAGGTGGAACCCTTGCACGGTTCCACCCCCAGCCAGGACCAGTTTCTGCCGTTATCGGTACTGACGACGGGACCGCGCACCCCCAGGGGATTGGGATTACCTAAATCGAAGGTTAATGTACGCCCGGGGGAAATATCACGAACCCGAAAATTCCAATAAAACCACCATCCCGATGTATCACGCAGGTCGGGTTTTAGGTACACATTGTCCCCTTCCACACGTTCCAAAACGATATTACCGCCGGGAAAGGCCGCATCCAGGGAAAGCGTGGTTTCCCCTGCGGAACAAGTCGCGGTGAACGGGAGCAAAATGAGGAGGAAAAGTCTTCCCCATGCCGGGAAAAAGTAGGACGGTTTTCCGTAACGGGGAGCGAAACAAATGAAGAGCGCCTGGGTAGGAGACATGATTCTGCCTGTACAACCTCCTCTCTTATTCAGCAACCACAGGGTTGCATAAAATACCGATACCTTCAATCTCTACCTCGCATACGTCTCCAGGTTTGAGGAACTGTGGCGGTTTGCGTGCCATACCCACGCCGCTCGGAGTGCCCGTATACAGGATGGTTCCCGGAAGCAGCGTAATGGAATGGCTGAGATAGCTGACCAGGCAGGCGACATCAAAAACCATGTCCGCTGTGGATTGATCTTGTACGGTTTCACCATTTAGACGCATGCGGACGCGAAGATTATCCGGGGATAGGCCCGTGACAACAACAGGTCCCAGTGGTGAGAAAGTGTCAAAACTTTTTGCGCGCGCCCATTGACCGTCACCGGCCTGGCAATCCCGGGCAGACACGTCATGCCCGCACGTGTACCCGAAAACATAATCGAGGGCTTGTTCGATGGACACATTCTTTGCCTCTTTACCGATTACAGCCACCAATTCGGCTTCGTAATCGACCGAGGAGGGGGCGGCGGCGGGCAGCACTATGGGCAACCCATGCCCAATCAACGACGTGGTCGCCTTGAGAAAAAGCAACGGCGCTTTAGGCAATGCATCACAGGTCTCTTCCGCATGAGCCCGGTAGTTCCGGCCGATGGCGAGGATATTGGGAGGGTCCACGGGCGGAAGATAACGGGTTATCGTTTTTACAGGCACGGTTTCCCCGGTAATTTCCACAGGGTCGAAGAGGCTGCCTTTTATAACGGCTACACTGTCTGTATCCTGCAAAAGGCCATAGACCCCCGTTGGATGTTCGTTGGTAACAAACCGTATAAGTTTCACAAAGATATCCTTTCGTTATCCGGCAGAAGGCTTTCATCGCAACGCAGGACATTATTTCAGAGCGGCCTAGTTATTTTGCGGCGTCACGCGCGTTACCAGGTCCATGGTTGTTTGGGCTGCCCAGGTAATGGCATCAAAATTGCCATTGGTAATGAGCCCCCGGCCAAACATCCAGGTGCCGCCGCAGGCCAATATAGTTTTCATGAGGAGATAAGGCTCTAATGTTTCAAGGTTCACTCCGCCTGTCGGCACAAATTTCATGCCTGGGAACGGCCCATTCAGGGCGGCAATGGCCTTTGCGCCTCCAAGAATGGATGCGGGAAAGAATTTGACCGCTTCCAACCCCAACTTAATAGCGGTCTGCACTTCCGTAGGGGTGGCCACGCCGGGCAGTATGGGAATACCGGCATTCTGACTTATGCGGACCAGGTCTGGATCCAAACCGGGACTTACCAGGTAGCGCGCCCCTGCGGCAAGGGCTTGTTCCGCCTGTTTTGGCGTTAGAACAGTACCAGCGCCCACCAATACGCCCGGCCGTTCAGAAGTTGCCAGGCGTATCGCTTCCATACCCCCTGTGGCCCTCAAGGTAATTTCCAGGACCGGCATCCCTCCCGCTATCAGCGCGTCACACAAAGGCAATACTGTTTCGGGCCCGTCAAACCCGACCGCTGCCGGCAGTATCCTGTACCTGCCTAGGGCTTCCAGAGTCTCATGCATCGTATGGCTCCCTTCTAAGAAATAATCCCGTACTTCAACACTACGGCTTCATCAAAATATCTATTTCAAAATATTCCAAACTCGTTGTAGGCTTCGAATAAGGCCTCGATATTTTCAAGGGGAGTGTCGGCCTGGATATTATGTGCGGTACAAAATATATACCCGCCCCCGCCGGCGAGTTTCTGAACACGATCCCTTACTTCATTTCTAACTTCATCGACTGTTCCATAGGGCAATGTACTTTGGATGGAGATGCCGCCGTGAAAAACGAGAGCCCGGCCAAATTCTTTTTTTATCTTCTCAAAATCCATTCCCCTTGCTTCCGGTTGTAACGGATTCAGAATATCCAGGCCACACTCAATAAATTCCGGAATCAGGGAAATGATGCTGCCGCAAGTGTGATGGGCCACCTTGCAACCGTATTTATGGCCTATATCGATGTAACGTTTGAAGCCGTCGCGCAGCATTTTACACCATATTTCCACGGGCATAAAGGTATTGTGCTGTGTTCCGAAATCGTCCCCTGTGAATAAAATATCGATATTGCCTTCCCCGGCTTCCAGTGTGCGTGTCAGATAGTCGCAATAAAAGTCCGCGATATGCCGGAATAGGGCCTGCGCTACGGCTTCGTTCATGTACAGGTCCAAGAGTATTTGTTCCATGCCTCTCAGGTACATGGCAGGTTTGAGTTGCGCGCACCGATTCAAGCGGTCGCCCATGAAAACCACCACCTTGCCTTCCTGTCGCGCCTGTTGTGCCTGCTCACGCACAGGTTGATAGTCGAACCACTCGGCCAGTGGCCATTTAGGATAACATTCGATATCAGCCACACAAGAAGCCCTCTCTAAAGGAGAAAAGGCCACTTCACTGTAAGTACCGGATTGCTCCCCGGCACCATAGGAAACGTGCCGGCGGGGCACACCGAAATGGTCTTCTTTCGTGCCGTCTTCCCGCAGACCCAGCTCCGGACCAATATAAACCGGCCCGTCTATATACCGGAAATCCACCATGTAATGGTGGAGCAGTTCTTCCTTTGACGAGAATCCATATCGGTTCAGCAATCGTGCGGCTACTTCTGAAGACAGCCAGCAATCTATCGGGACACGGTCGGGTGCCTCATGCGACAACGATGTTACGACACGTGTTCTGGAATCCATTCCAGATATTCCTTTCTAATTACGGGTAACTGACGTTTATAAGTGTTTTTATTGTGATGCGCGGGAATTATCGTCATTATCTCTTGAAAGTATCGACTTTTTACGTCCCGTGCACCTTGTTCGGGAACCAGAAAAACCTATATGACCTTTAGGGCCTATGGGACCTATTCAACATACAATAAACCTTTATCTGGTCTTACTTGCCAGGCCAATGGCAGCAAAGCACGCTAGGGTTCGTTATTTATAGGCGGCCTCAGTGTGTCAAGTAGATGCTGAAAATCCAAGTTATTTTCAAGAATAGTTTTGGCTGCGGCACAGACACGGTCCACATCTTCGTTGGGCAGACTGAACGTAGTAGGAATGGTGGACACATGATCCCGTTCTTCTCCGTTGGGCATTTGTTCAAAAGCCACCTCGACAAAATGGTATTCCGTCCCGGAAATATCAAGAGCGGGCACATCTATGGACACCCCATGGGCAGTCGCCTGATGCTCCACTTGTTTCTTTATCTCTTTAAGGCTGTTATGATACGCGATCTGCTGTCGCATATAGCCTATTTGTGCCTGTGAAAAATTGCCCAACGGGGTCGTTCCAGCCGCAAGTAGCGTATTGATTAATCCAGGGAATCCCGCATTTAATTCCCAACGCTGTTTTGTGGCTCCAGCCGCGTTTACGGTTATGATAATTATTTTATCAGGAACTTTCTCAGGAATGACCGAGGATATCCTGTCATCCGAGTAGTGGCCGTCCATTCCCATTATAATCGGTAACAGGCCTAAA
>JAKLHG010000479.1:286-3474 GCA_022710255.1 Candidatus Hydrogenedentota bacterium | reverse complement strand
CAGAAAGATACTGTAAACGGCTTTGGGCATGGCGTCCTTTCCTGTCGTTTTCGTGCAAGGGTTTATGATAGTCGTATTACAAAAACATCTACCTGAACTTCGGGAGTATGGGGGCCAAGCCCGGTCATGCCGACATGTGGAACCTTCCTTGCGCAGTTGTGCGGCAGGGATAGACCGGGCATGAGTGGAACCGCGCCACGAATAAGAACATTCCACCCGCAATGGCCCGGCCCGGACATGGAAAGAAACATTTCACGCGGTTTTATAAACCTGTGCGTATCTAATCCCTGTTGTGTCTTGTCACGACCTTTTACAAAAGCACCGTTCGTCTTCAGACAGTGTTTTTATCCCGTTTAACGGCGTAATAGGTGCCCGCAATGAAATACAGCAGTGTCGGGGCAATCAGCCACATCTTGAATGTTTCAAAACGCGCGTCGTAACCGTCATTTCCCATCAGAAAGATGTAAATAGGCCAGAGCAGGCACACGGCCAGGCTTCCCAAGGCGACAGCGCCCGCCAGGAAGGTCGGCGCATCCGTGGTTGCGGCAACTTCCGGGGCGGCGGGAGAAGAAGGCGATACCGAGGGGGCGTCCTCTTTCGGGGCGATGGGCACATTCCGGGCGCCGGCCAGCAGGGCGAATACGATATATAGCACAATCGTCAGCACCCAGATAGGCAGAAACAGAAAGAATAAATGCAGGGTTCCGGTCCGCTGCAGAACAATGGCCACGGCAATGGCAATGGCCCAACTGGCCAGGGAAGGCCAGCTGATGTTGTGCCCGCTCCGGGTCGCCCAGAACTTTTGAACGCCCAGCTTCGGCAGGATCCAGTGTTCCGCGAAAACAATGGCGCCCGCCGGCATCAGGAGCAGGCCGTAATAGCCTACAAAATCCAACAATTTGGTGAAGACAAAGGGAAAGCAGGCCACAATGGTGGTGGCCACACCGACCGCCAAAGTCACCATCCAACGGGGCCAACCGGGCGTGATAGCCTGCAACGCGAGTCCGGCCCGATACAGGGTAGGATTTGACGTCGTCCAGCCGGCCAGCACCACGGCAATAATGCCGGATACACCCAGAGTGAAATAGGCCAGGGTTCCGGGATCGATTTGGCTCATCGACTTCTGCAGTATCAGGGCGGTGGCCGCTCCCATGATACCCGCGCAAATCCAGGCCAGGTAATGGCCGAGAAACACGCCGAAGGCCGTATACAAGCCATAGGAGGCACTTTTGGCATACCGGAGTATCGCCATGTCGGACAGGCCCGCGTTCATGGCCAGGTTGCATATCCAGGCAAAGGCGGCCACCTTCCAAAAGGACATGGGCGCCTCCACACCCGCAGGACCTTCCCAGACCGTCAGACCCATAAGCCGCCAGAAGTCCCCGAAACTCTGTATGGAGCCCACGCCGTCCGTCATGAACGCCAGTTTCGGCAACAGGACAACAGCACCGCCGATAAACATCAGGAACATCCAAGGCGAGCAAACCACGGCAAACTGGGCCAGCCGTTTAAACCCGAGGATGGCCAGGAGGGTGACCAACGCGCCCACCGCCAGCACGACCACCACGAAACGCGGGTCCTGCGGATACCATAGGGTTTGCTCAGGGATGCCGAAGGGAATGCGGACTGCCGATGCGGAGACCGTAATCATGCAGCCTGCCAGAATGCAGAACATGAAAGCGTTCACAACATTATAGATGGTGGTCATTACCGGGCCGGCAATGCGGCGCAGGTACCAGTAGAGAGTGAGCCGCGTACCAACCGCAATGGGCGCGCACAGAAACGTCCAGGTCAGCACAGCGAGGGCGTTGCCTATCAGCAGGCCCACAAAGATATCAAAGGGAGTCACGCCCCACTGCACGAACATGGCGCCAATGACAAACTCCGTGCCCGCGACATGTTCGCCCGCGAAAAGACCGGCAAAGTATTTACCCGGCTGCAGTTTGTCTTTGGTAACCGGCTCCCGCTCAAATTCATAAAGGGCGTCCAGCGCCTTTACCGCACCGACTGCATGTTCTTCACTCATACTCGCCTCTACCTTCTGTTGATGGCCTCGGACAGGAAAACCGTTCAACGGGTATGCCTGGTTTCCCCTCCAACACGGGTTATTACAATTTGTTCACAGGTACAAGAAGTTTATGCTCTGTGCGGCGTTCAAATCAAGGCGGTGCAATCCTTCCAGTCCCAGGACAATCTCAACTCCGCCGCCCGGGTCCGCAGGCTACCATAATCGGTATGATGCGCCATGACTGTGTGTAAATGCGCCTCAAGCGCCACTGACAATCGTATAAGCCTGACGGTTGGACAGAATTTGAAAGGAATCATGTAAAATCATCCTATGTTGTCGACATATTGCCCTCATTGCGGCAAACGAAGCCTGGTCCGGAAAGTACGATGGAATAACCGTGTCGGCGCTGTTTTGGAGGCAGCGCCAAGCGCGACGTGCGCAGTAATGTAACGTATACACACCCCATTACCGCCGGCCGGTTATTCCCGGCATTATCGGGGCGGTTTTTCGGGCATTTAAAAGGACCATTTGCTTACGTTTTCGCCGACATGCTATTGTGAGCCGAGGCCGTATGACTATCAAACGAATCACACTCATAACCCTGATCGCCCTAAGTATCCTTGCTCTCGCACTGGCGGTCTCCCATGGCGCTTCCGTGACGCCGGACCCGACGCGAGCGCCCGGGGTTGCTTTGGGCCATCAGCCCGCGCCGTCTCTGCTGGATATTGCCACGGAGCGGGATCAGTACATCGGCTCTCCCTCCATTACACTACTTCCCGACGGCACGTACATCGCCTCCCATGATGTGTTCGGCCGGGGTTCCTCGCAGGATACATCCGGAATCACGAAGATATACCGTTCAACGGACCGGGGCAACCACTGGACGGAGACGGCGGTACTCGAGGGTCAATTCTGGTCCACTGTTTTTGCCCATAATAGCGCTCTTTTTGTGTTCGGCTATGCCCACAGAAGCGGCAATATCGTTATCCGAAAATCCCTTGACGGCGGATTCACCTGGACCACGCCCGATAACGAGAATACCGGCCTGCTCCGTACCGGTAAGTTCGGCGGAACGTCCAATTCCCCGGTGATCCATGACGGGCGCTTATGGATTGCCCAAAGTACGCGCCTCATGTCCGCGCCCGTGAATGCCGATTTACTCCGGGCAGATGCCTGGACC
>JAKLHG010000479.1:0-277 GCA_022710255.1 Candidatus Hydrogenedentota bacterium | reverse complement strand
GACCCTGTCCAAGAGCGTATCCCAGGACCCGCACTGGCTGGACGGGAACTTCACGTTCTGGTCGGAAGGGCAGGTGACCGCCTCGCCGAAGGAAGGCGTGGTTGTGTTGCCGAAGATAAATCAGCTGCCTTATACCGCGATTCTCCGCGCGGAAAGTCCGATGAGCTTTTCTTTCAATCCTGAACTTGATTTCGCGGCCCTTCCGGGGGCGGAGAAAAAGTTCGGCGCCGTGTATGATCCTGTATCCGAGCGATTTTACATTTGTTCGAATCCCGTT
>JAKLHG010000478.1 GCA_022710255.1 Candidatus Hydrogenedentota bacterium | reverse complement strand
GCCGCTCCGGATACCCTTGCGTGCTGTACATGGTATAGGCGGTGTGGGCTTATCGCAGTTCCCAACAAAAGGTTTTCCCCTTGCTCCCGAAGGTCGTGAAATGGTATAGCCCGTCTCTGGGGCCTATAGCAACGGGCACGTTATCCAAAAATAATTCCAGGGGGCGATCGCTGTTCCGGACCGGTTCGCGGACCGCGAAGGAGAATTCTCCCGATACGACAGGCGTGTACTGACCGCAGTGAAAATCTGGCTTGTATGAGAATCCCATCAGGGGTGTATTCAGGGCAAAGGTATCAAACGGAATCTTTGGAAGAATAAAGAGCGTGTTTCCCCGGAGACATATTCCCGAGAGTTTTATGATGTCGAGAAGAGGCCCGGCGTGCCAGTTGGAATTCATGACGGGGAAATCGGTCATGGGGGTGACCGCATGCAGATAGGTCTCGCCGGGGTAGTTGTGTGAACACGCATTATAGCCGTCCGGCCCCGACCAGATGCCGTACCAGATATCCGGATAAGCTTCCGCGCGTTGTTTCATGGTGGTGCGCAGGAAAAAGTCCCATCCTGCCTGCGCGTCCATTTCAGAAAGACTCCAGGCCGTCCACGCATTTACCGCGGCCCAGACGCCGCCGTTCGTGTCGGCCCCTGGTTCCAGGAAAAGTCCCCGCATGGGGGGATGCATGCAGGAAGCGCCTGACGGTTGGGATTGGATACAGGTGCGTTCTACAGATTCCAGCAATATGGCGCGTTGTTCTGCATCCAATAGGCCTGCGAGTACGGGAAAGGCCTGACAGTCCAGGAAGAGGCGGTCTTCTCCAAGAACTTGATCGCCGATGCCGGTATAGCCGCGGGCCCACCAGCGTCCTGTCCAGAGATTTCGGGCCGCGCGTGCCTGACCCGTCGCGATATCCCGAAGCGCCAGGGCGAATTCCGGCGCCCGGTCCCCGAGGATGTCCGCCAGCAGGGAAAGCGCAAAGGCGGCAAGTCCCGCGTTCAACATGGATTCTCCTTTTCGTATCGTAGCGAGTTTTCGCCTGGAGAAAGCAACCAAAGCGTCGTTCCAGTCTCCCGTGCCGCAGCGCAGCAGGCTATGGCTGCCGAATCCGACATGGTGAACGAGATGGGTCAGTGCCCTTTGGAGGTGTTCAAGCCCGGTGCCGGCGTGCCCGGACTGTTTCGGGTGGTAGGGAACGGTTTCTTCCAGCAGGGAAAAGTCATGGGTGGCGCCGAGGTATTCCGACGCTGCCCAGAGAAAAAACAGGTCCAAGTCGCTACTGCGCGCATGAATGCCAGCACCGGAGACTTTGCCAACGCCAATGTGCGCGTAGGGCAGGGCGCCCGTGCGGCTGTCCTGGGCACACATGGAGAAACGCAGCATGTCCCGTGCAATGTCGGGCCGCAGGTAACTTAAAGAAAGAATGCTCAGCGCGAAATCACGGTGCGCTCCGGATGCGCCGTGAAGCATGCCATAAGCGGAGCCTTGATCGACAAAACGGGTGTCATAAAATTCACTTTGAATGGTGTTGGCCTGCAGGTAATAGGAATGCCAGCGGACTTCCCGGTCAAGCCAGGGCGCCTCCGGCACATGAAAAGAAATATAGGAGCGCATCTCCGGCGCGGTCGCGAGGGATGCTTTGATTCCGGCAGCGGCGGTGGCCATATTTATCGCGTGAACGTATCCGTAGAGGAACCGTTCCCGGACGGTTTCACCCGGGCGCAGGGTGGCCGCGCGTTTCAGCCCGAGCATCATATCGGCCCGGCGCGCGTCACAGTGGGGTGATGCAGGGTTGTTCCTTTCGTCCGTCATCGCTTCGGGTCGCGGAAAGCCGTCTTCATCGAAAAAAGTGCGCCCATCCGTGATAAAGGCCGGCGGTGCCCCTTCTTCCATCGAGGTTAGAAACACGGATGGGGGGTAGTAGTCACCGAAACTGGCCCGGTCACGGGGCGGGGCCTTTTCCGGGTGTTTCAAGTCCCAACAGGCCCACGCCGTTTTCAAAGCCTCATCCACATGCATGTTCTGGACAAAATACCGGTTGAATTGGCGCCGCCAGGCGGCCGCGATATGCTTGAACCTGTGCGTCATGACGGGAAAAGGAAGTAAGATATGCAGGTTTACCCCCCAATAGGCCAGCCATATAAATTCCTGTATATGGTCGCTTTCGTTGGTGATCGACGTTGTACATACCAGTGCGCCTGCATTGCCGGGCGGTGCTTCAATTCTTTCAGTAATGGAGAATTCTTCAAACCGTGTCTGCTTTTCCACATATCCCATGCCGAAGTACCGCTTTTGTGACGCCTGTGCCGGCAGTTGCGACCAGAGCGTGCTCCAGGTGCGTCCCCTCTGATAGGCATAGGTATATCCGCCGGCGAATTGCCTCCGTTTTGGTTCCCAGCGGTTCAGGTATTTTCCGCACCGGTCCCAATCCAGTACCTCCACGTAGCCTTCATTATGGTCGAGCGCGGTAATGCGATCATTGGCCACGGCGTGCCAATGGTCCCTTGAAACGCCGTCGCTGGTGCGATACTGTGCTCTCGGGTCGCGCCCGTGGTCCAGGGTATAGGCAAAGCGGGGCAATCCATCCCCATCGGTTTGCCAGTGCCCGAAGGCCACGCCGGAAGCATCATGAGCGTCGTCTGCTGTGTTTTCCATCGGTCTGGATTCCTGTTCGTGTCGATCCTTGCTGCCGGCACGGATTGGCCGGCATCATTTCCCGTGGGCGCGATGATTTTACGCCAAGAACAGTGCAGCGATGAAATCTGCCCTGAAAATAAGTTCGGAACGCAGGGACTGTCGCAAGCGAGCGAAGCGAGACGGGATTGTCTCTGGCTTCCGAACGGTCTCATTTTCATCGTTTACGGGGAAGGCTGAAAGCCTCATGATGAACTGTCCCGGGATGCACGAGGCATGTTCACGGTTCGGATAATTTCGGTTGTAGCACAAGGATGCGGTAAACTGGCTTAAAATCGGAGAAATACACGCCGTCCGCCGTGGCTCAGTGAGGCCCGGAAACCGTCGGGCGTCCGCTTGGTTGTGTATCAGGGTGTTCTTTCCTGTACAATCTTTTTGTCAAGGATTTATCCGGTCTTGCGCAAAGGGTCAGTTCCATTTGGAATCCGCCCGGGCGTCCCGTAACGACGCTGAAAAAGAGAAGATATGTGGAGATTTGTTCATATAACAGACACGCACCTCTCAAGCACGCGCAACGGGGTATGGAATAACCGTTTTTTATGTTCCATGATGCCCGAGGTTATGGCGTGTCTTAAGAGAGACCTGGCCCGCTTGAACCCGGAATTCCTCCTGGTCACCGGAGACATTGTCAGTAACCGGTCGCGTGATGCCGTGTTTAAAGCCCGGGACCTGCTCGAATCGCTTGGTTTTCCTTATTATCCCGCGGGAGGCAATCACGATTTTTATTCGATGGAGTCCCGTGCCTGGTTTCTGGAGGCCTACGCCCATCGCCTGCCCTCGCTCAATACGGTCTATACC
>JAKLHG010000477.1 GCA_022710255.1 Candidatus Hydrogenedentota bacterium | reverse complement strand
GGTCTTTTCGCGGCCTGGCACCCGCTCCGCTACACGTCCTTTTTCCACCGCGAAAAACCGGAATGACGCGTTGTTTTTGGATTTTTGAACAAAACCAGGGCATAACGTTCCTCGTGGTAAGAAACTGAACTCATAATTATTTGTCAGCGAAATGGTCCTAAGCGTCTGTGCACCGCCGGCGTGTAAACGACCCGTTATTCCCCCGAACTGTTTAAACAAGTAGGTTTTAACTCCTTGGCATTCAGGAATAATGAGATACGTTTGCCCCGGGCAAAAGGCAAGGTTGATATTCCGTGTTCGGTCGGTTATACTTTTTTTTGAAGGTGCGATTCCAGCATTATTTTTGGCACAGCACCGAGCGTGCCATGGTCGAGTTAACCGGTCCCGAGGATATAGGATGGAAGGGACACATGCCGATTCTTGAAACGCGCCCCCACGCAGGGCGCGCCGGGTGAGGGCGTAGTATGTCTCGGATACAGTTCCTGTTTATCGCCGCCGCTCTTGTTTTGGGAATCCTCCTGGGCTTTTTGGGCGCATATGTGTTCAGCCGACAGGAGCACGTTCCCGAAACCATCTTGAGTACAGAGACGCCGCCTGCGGCGGTCCCCGCCACAGAACAGACCTCCCTGCCCCGGGAAGAAACGCCTGTGCCGGCGACACGGGCATTTCCCGAACCCCAAAAACCGGACACGGCATTCCCCGTCATGGTCTCCGTATGCGGCGCAGTGAAGTCTCCGGCCGTATACCGCTTCGAGGAGGGCCGGCGCGTTCAGGCGGCTATTGATGCGGCGGGTGGCCTTACGGCCGATGCGGACCTGGACGATATCAATATTGCGGCCCGGCTCCTGGACAACAGCACCTTGTATATCCCGTTCCGGGTATATGCGCGCCAGGACGGCAAAACCCTGGTGGCGCGGAGGACCGCGACGGCGGCGGAGATGAATCCCGGACGGTACACACGCAGCGGCTGGCGGGAAACAGCCCCGGCGGGGCATTCCGCACCCGTTCCGGCGCAGGCTTTCGCGGGGAACGCCCCGGCGCCTGCCCGGGCACAGGCAACACCCTCCCCTGCCACGCCGGGCCTGGTCAACCTGAACCGCGCCTCCCTGGAGGAACTTCAGCGATTGCCCGGCATCGGCCCTAAAACGGCGGAAAAAATTATCGCCTACCGGGAAGAACACCCCTTTCAGCAAATCGAAGATTTGATGGAAGTACACGGGATTGGCGATAAAAAAATGGAGGCCGTCCGCAGCCAGGTCACCCTGGAATAAGACCGGCGGGCACTCTGTACACCGGACTTGCCAGTGCCTGTCGGCAAACCGGGCACCGCACCGACCCCGGTGAATCAGGCCTGCAGCCGTAATCTTTCGTCGGGACAAACCGCCATCCAGGCACGCGCCCCGCCGCAAAAGCGACTGCCTATCAGGATTATTCCACCGGCACACTGCCATGGTACCATTAGGGGGTGGATTATGATACCGATAGGAACGCCAAACGAATGGATAAGGACAATGCATATCCGGAGGTGGCCGGTTTAAAGAGCCAGGTCACGGTGGTCATTCCCTGTTTCAACGCGGGCCACCGGCTCAAGGCCACCCTGGACCGGGTGTGTCCCCTGGTAGACCGGGTTGTGCTGGTGGATGACGGCAGTACCGACGGATGCACGGACGGTTTGGAAGGATACCCGGTTATCAAATCGGTGCTTCCGGCAAACCGGGGCAAGGGCTATGCCCTGATAGAAGGCATACATCGCGCGCTCGCGTTACCGGACACCGGGGCAATTGCGCTGATGGACGCCGACGGCCAGCACGATCCCGGAGATTTGCCCGCGCTCTTCGCTGTCTACCGCAGGCATGATGCCGACCTGGTGATAGGCACCCGTCAACTTGACCGGGCCCGAACGCCCTGGCGCAGCTGGTTCGGTAATCAGGTTACCGCGTGGGTAGCCAGGAAATTGCTCCGCTGTCCCCTTTCCGACACCCAATGCGGATATCGCATCTTATCCCCGCGCTTTGCCGGCGTCTTTGTCACCACGGTTTCCGGCGGCAGGTATGAAACGGAGATGGAGATGATCCTGCTGGCCGTCAACGGTGGATATACCTTGTTGTCCGCGCCTGTGACCACTATCTACGAAGCGGGCAACAGAAGCTCCCATTTCCTAAAGGTGCGCGATTCGTTGCGCATTTATACGACCTTATGGCGGGGCCTCCGAAACCGCAATACGGCACCGCGTAGCCGGAGGCGCGTGTAACGCCCAAACAACAGTGATGCACAGGAACAGGTACTCATGGCATGGAACCCCGGACCATTGTTACGCTGTTTTGCGGCGCTCCTGATCTGCTCGGTATCCACAGGGGAAACCGCCCCGCCGGCGGAAAGCCCGCAGGCTTCCCTCATTTTGACACGGGGCCATCCCGATAGATATCAACCGGGCGACGCCGTCGAAATAGTCGTTACCATCAATGGCTGGGGAATTGAGAACGTCCGTGCTCTGGGCCTCCAGGAAACCGTGCCCGAGGACTGGACATTGCTCGCCGTCCAAGCCTATGGGGACACCTTGCCTGATATCTATCCCGAACCGGGCGCCAGGCCGCCTTTTGAATTTGTCTGGATTTCACCGCCGCCGCTGCCCTGTGTGTTTTCCTATACCGCCCTGGTGCCGGAAAGCAGCCGGAGGGAAAAAGAACTGTCCGGCGTTTTGCTGTACCACCTGAATGCCGGTCCCCTTCAGACGCCCCCGACCGTCACCTATATTTCCGGGCCGGAGCCTGAATCTCCGGAAATACGCCTGCGGGGGGACAATCCCATGGAAGTCCCCAAAGACACGGACTGGGTAGACCCGGGGTATACCGCGCTGGATTATGATAATCAGGATATCACCGGACAGGTGACCGTCACCGGGACGGTGGACACCGGCACACCGGGGGTATATGCCCTGGAATACCGGGTAACCTCCGCTTCCACCACTCTATCCGCCACCGTCACCAGAACGGTTCGTGTAGTGGGGGATTCAACGCAGGATTCAAAAGAGGCCCGTCTTAATAATGGTCCGCCGTTTCAACCTGATGCTGTTTCCCAACCAGAGGCATCACGCACCACACCGCCCTACCGCCGCCGTTTGGACGAGAACCGGCCCTCCGAAACCACGCCGGCATCTCCTTCGCCGCAAACGTTTCCAGACCTCAGCAGCTATCACCCCCTGCCCCTTGAAAGACCGGACAGCCCAAAATCGACCAACGAGGAAAACGATGAACCGGAAAACCCTGTAAAACCGGAAGGAAAGGAATCCGGCGAAACTGCCGTTGCCGGGGCTGTTGGAGACTCCAACCTGACCCATGAAATGGAAAGGGCCACGGCCTTTCAACAGGAAGGCAGGGACCGGATGCGCCATGTCCCCGGCACGGTGGGTGTCCACTCGAAGTCTGCGGTCTCGCCCGGGCCCATCAGGACATGGGCAAGGCGCCGCGTCGCGAGCGCCGCCGGCAGGTC
>JAKLHG010000476.1 GCA_022710255.1 Candidatus Hydrogenedentota bacterium | reverse complement strand
CTTGCGGCAATATTCCAGCATTTCCTTTTCTTTGGCCGCGCCTTCCTTGCCTACTTCCTTGAAGCCCGCCGTGATCACGGTGCAGGCTTTCGCTTTCACCGCCGCCGCGCTCTCGAGCGCAGCCATTACCGCCTTTGGCGGCACCACGATAATACAGTGGTCTATGTCCGTCCCCGCTTCGCGCACATCGGGGTAGCACGGCAGCCCCAATATCTCGTCCGTAGTGGGATTTATGGGTATGATTTTCCCTTCATAGCCCGCAGCTATCAGGTTGGACAGTATGGAATACCCCACTTTACCCGGGGCCCGAGACGCGCCGATTACGGCCATCGATTTAGGATACAGCAATCCATCAAGCATAATTAGTAAGCACCCATTGCGGAAATTCAGAGGAAATCCGCCCGGTAACACACCGGTTATTTATGGTGAAGATTTTAAACACAACCGGCCCGGTTGTGAGGGGAAGCAAGGCGCCCATGCGCCTTGACAGGTAACATAACATTTTTCGCCCCCTCGTTTCCAGTTCATCCAACCTCCAGCAGCGATCCTCCGGCGAGGGTATATCGTCCACTGGAGAGCCAGGATTCCTGTAAAAAAAAGCGGATCAAGAACGAATACTATTTGGGCACACCCATTGACGGCACAATGGGTGGAAGCGTGTTATCGAATTCAATACGCAGTTCGGCTTCCATGGCGGCCTCGGTGACATCGTTCACCACCTCAATAGGCGCCCTTGGATGTTTGCGGATAACGACAGTAACCCGGGCGCCTTTTCGAAGGTCAAAAAAGCGCTCGCGAAGATCATCCACCGAAATAATCTCTCCATCGGAATGAAGGCTTCCCGTCTGCCCTATGGAAACACTGATTTCATTTTGATTGTTCAGTAGTTTGCTTTTCACCCTGTCCAGGGCGCTCTTGTTCATCTGCCTGTTCGTGGCGGCGATTTCTTCATCCGCCCGGGCGATTTCAACGGATTCCGGCATGGTGCTTTCGTCCACGATGGTCGTGGTAATAAAAATCAAGAGCGTGCTGTTCTGGGATGCCCGATTGGGGCTGTTAAAGAGCCGCCCGATAATGGGGATATCACCCAGAATGGGCGTGCGGGTCGTGGAATGGTCCGCCCGGTCACGTCTCAACCCGCCCAGAACGATAGTATCGCCCGAATTTACACGCACCTGGGTATCGGCCTGCCGGATGGTCTTCTCCGGCACGGTCCGGGTGAGGTCGTCCACCACCACATCCTTGTCCGTGTAGGTACTGTCCTCTGCACTTATATCAAGCAGTATGGTGTCGTCTTCCGTCACACGGGGCAGCACGGATAGAATGGTGCCCACATCAATGAATTCAACCCGGCTGGTTCCCGTATTATAGCGCCTGTAGTTGTCATCTGTATCATTGCCGTAATAGCCGCCATAGCCGCCGTAACCGCCATAACCGCCTGTGGATGACACATACGGCACCTTGGTGGCGTTTTCAAAGATGGCCTCCTCGCCGTCCTGCACGGTAACCCGGGGAGAGGAGAGGACCGTGACCTTTTTCTTGCTGTCCAGGTAATCAAGCGTGACGGCAAGGTTGCGTCCCACATAGCGGTCTATTATGGTCTCGCCCGTAATATCTTCCAGCAGCGGACGCACAATGGCGCCGGAATCATTCACCTCAAGCGCCCCGTATCGCGGTACGGCATAAGGCGACCCTCCGGCGCTGGCGATCTGCCCGCTGCCCGAAGCCGTGGCGGGCGCGCTGGCGCCCGAACCGCCGTGCATGGCGAAGGGGGAACCGCCCACATTGGCGAAGGTAGACCAGTTGACATTGAAGGCGCGCTCCACGTCCGTGGAGACTTCCACGATATGGGCTTCAATAAACACCTGTTTACGCTTCACATCCCATGTGGTAATCAACTTGTCAATTTCATCCAGACGACTGGGCAGGCCGGTGACTGTAACCTGGTGCACCTCTTCCTGGACTACAATCTGGCCCATTTCTCCAGGAATATAGGCCTCGATTTGGTCGGCAATGAAATCCGCATCAGCATATTTGAGCACCCAGGTCCGCGTATCGAGTTCCTTGTCCAGGGTTTCTATGATGGAGGCGATTCTTTCCACGCGGGCAGGCAGATCCGTGACAATAATGGAGTTGTACCGGGGATCAACCTGAATAGTCCCGCGTTCGGTCAACATGGCCTCGATGCTGTCCACTACATCTTCGGAGTTGACATTTTGAACAAAGAAGGTGCGGGATAACACAGGCTGGTCCAGCCTTTCCACCGCTTCGCGCATCTTGTCCAAGATGGCCGGGGAATCCCATACAAAGATCTGGCCCGTGCGCACATCGGCCAGCACGCTGCCGCTGGGCGACATGAACGAGGCCAGCACGGCTTCAATATCAGAGACTTCCGCGTGTTGGATAGTAAACTCGGCTTTCTGGAGGGGAACGTCAATTTCCTCCACAATCCGGACCATTTCCTGGATATTGTCGTCGGTATCCCAAACGTAAATGTTGTTGGTTCGCTGATCCGTGATAGCACGCCCGGTGGAGGAAAGCAGGGAATTGATCATCGATTCGACATAGGACACATCGGCAAAATTCACCCGAAATTCATGGGGTTTCTTTTTGCCATATTCCCGGTCGAGGTATTCCTCTTCCGTCATGACCCGCAGAAACTTCAGGTCCTCGTCAAATTCATAGAAAATCTTGTTAAATTTCAGCACTTCAAGGGCTTGCTTTGGGGTGACGTCGAAAATCCAGAAACGCAGTTCCACATCCTCCAGGACAGGGGACATCACCACGTTCCAGTTCGTGGCCATATTGATGGCTGCCAGGAATTCTCCGAGGGGCATGGGGCCTTCCAGGGTAATTTTTTCACCGGCTTCGGGCACCTCCTTATATTCCGGTTCCCGTTCTTTGATCGGTTCAAAAGCCCCTTCCCCGGTCATAGTGACAGCGCTGACGCCGCCCTGCGTAAATCCCGCACCTGCAGCGCCCCCCACCGCACCCGGCGCACCGGCAAGGCCCGGAGTGGTCACTCCCGGAACACCTGCTGCCCCCGGCAGGCCGGTTGCACCGGCCGCACCGCCCGCCGTCGCTTTGCCCCCTATGGTTCTCGGCCCCCCGCCGCCGTCCCGAGCCTTGGGCGGTTCTTTGCCTGGCCCTGAGTCTGCGGCGGCTTTTTCCGCCGGGGTCTTTGTGTCCGTCTCTTTGGAGGTGGATTTCGAGGATGAGGAACTTCCGAGGCTTCTGCCCGGTCGTTGTGAAGATTGAGAAGACTCACTATCAGAGGAGTCTCTTCGCCGCGTTCCGGTCGTACGATCCTCCTTGGAAGTGTCGGAGGTATCCGTGTTCCGGTTTCCCGCCGCAGTGTTATCGGGGTCCCAGGGGATGCCCGAAGACGGCGCGGGGCGGACGCGTCTTTCTGTGCCCTGTTGGGGCGAGGTGGGGGTCTGTCCCTGGGCCACCGCAGACAAGGCCGCCGCCGCCATCAGGACAAGGAAGATAACCACGT
>JAKLHG010000475.1 GCA_022710255.1 Candidatus Hydrogenedentota bacterium | reverse complement strand
GGATGTGAAAGGCGGCTCCTCTTCCTTACAGTGATTGCTTCCCATGATTTGTGCGGGCAGGCCGTTTAGAGGTATAGTTAACAGGCCTAATCCAAGGCCGCTGGAGACTTTGTAATGAACACAAAAGAACTTCTTGATGAAGTGATTTCCCTCCCGGTGGAAGAACGCGCCCGTCTAGCCGATTCGATTCTTCGCACACTCAATGCGCCTGAGCCGGAGATTGAGCGTCAATGGGCGGCAGTAGCCCAGCGCAGGTTGCAGGAACTGCGAACCGGGAAGGTGCATCCGATCCCCGGCGATGATGTTTTTGACCGCGTGTGGAAACAATTGGGAAGATGAACTATACGTTTCACCCGGAGGCTGAGGAGGAGTTTTTCGAAGCCATTACCTATTATGAAGCGTGCGATGAAGGGCTGGGGTTGGATTTTGCCTTGGCCATTCACATGGCTGTTAATCAAGCCGTGAAGCACCCTAAATCATGGCCTCTTGTGGAAGGTGAAATCCGGCGATGCCAAACCGTGCGATTCCCCTACAGCATCCTCTACACGGAAGAAGCCGAGGGCATTTTGATTCTTGCCGTGATGCACCTGCATCGAAATCCCGACTACTGGAAGCATAGACGGTAACTCCATAACCACTGGCGGCATCGGTGAACTTTCTCTGATTTATCTTTCCTGAGTAACAGGGCCTGCTATAGCGTCCCTGCGGGTAAAACCCGCGGGGGCGTTTTGTCTGTCCGGCTCAGCGGAACACGATGGTGCGGCGGCGGTAGACCATGATGCGGTCGTCGGCGTGGGCTTTGACGGCCGCGGAAAGCACGTTGCGCTCAATGTCACGGCCCATGGCGACCAGCGTTTCCTCTGAGTGGGTGTGGTCCACGCGGACCGTCTGCTGTTCAATGATGGGCCCCATGTCCAGGTCGGCCGTGGCGTAGTGGCTGGTGGCGCCGATGATTTTCACGCCATGCTCGTAAGCCTGGTGATAGGGCCTGGCCCCCTTGAAGGCGGGCAGCAGCCCGTGGTGCACATTAATGATGCGGTGTTGATAGCGTGAAATGAAGGTTTCACTGAGAATCTGCATATACCGGGCAAGCACGATAAAATCCACGCGGTGGGCCTGGAACAGGTCGAGGGCTTTGTTCTCCGACGCGTCTTTTGTTTCGGCGGTTACCGGCGCATAAAAAAAGGGGACGCCAAAAGTTTCCGCAACCGGTTCCAGCGTGCGGTGATTGCTCACAATCAGGGCGAAATCAGCGTTGATCTCCCCGTATTGGTGACGGAGCAGCAGGTCGTACAGGCAGTGGTCATATTTGGATACCATGACGGCCATGCGTTTGCGCCGGTCTGAAAACGAGAGGTGCGTTTCCATGCCGAACTCGTCCGCAAGCCGCGCCAGCCCCGTATGAAATTCCTCCCGGGTACGGTTGAGCCCGGCGCAGTCGAAATACACGCGCATGAAGAATCGGTTGTCAATGGCTTCCGCATGCTGCTCCGCGTTGATAATATTGGCGCCGCATTCAAAGAGATAACGGCTTACATTGTAAACGATGCCTTTCATGTCCCGGCAGTGCAATTTAAGAACGGCGGTTTCCATATGAGACCTTCCTGCCTTTCTTCAAGCGTGAGTGTTCACTACAGGCCTGTTTGTCGAATCACATGGCCTGCAAATATTCCACAATCAAATGGGCGGCGCCCATGACCACGGCGTCGTCACCCAGCCGTGCGGCCCGGATTTGAACGTTCTTGCGCAAAAAGGGCATGGCATGGTCTTTGACGCCGCGGTTCACCTCTTCCAGAAACAAGGACTCCATGGCCTCGACCAGGCCGCCGCCCAGCACCACGGCCTCCGGGCTGAGGATGTTGACAAGATTGCCCGTCGCCATGCCGATGAAATAGGCGGCCTGCCGGACGACGCTCTCCACTTTTTTCTCGCCCAGTTCAATGGCGCGCGCCAGAACGCCGCTCCGGATTTCGGACAGGTCCGTGCCGCATCTTTCCAGGATAAAGGGTGCATCCTCGCGCGCCGCCAGCGCCGCCACTTCTTTGGCGATGGCGATGCGCGAAGCGACCGCCTCCAAGCAACCCCGCTTGCCGCATCCGCAATAGGGTCCGTCGGGCGCCACGGTCATATGCCCGATCTCGCCCGCGGCACCGGAAAAACCGTGCAGAATCTTCCCGTTCAGGATAATGCCGCCGCCGATGCCGGTTCCCGGGAAAATACCGACCACATGCCGGCAGTGCACCAGGTCCGTGGAACACCATTCCCCGTAAGTGCCCACGTTAACGTCATTGTCTACGGTCACCGGCACTTTATAGGTGCGTGCGAGCACATCCGCGAGGGGATAATCCTTCCACCCGAGGTTTGGCGTGTCGATGATAACGCCCGTATGGGGGTCCAAAGGCCCCGGCGAGCCCACGCCGATGCCGCTGATAACGGGATTGCCGGCTTCCTGGAGCGCTTCATTGACTACTGTAAATACCCGTGCCTCGCTGTCGCCGCCCTTCTTGTCCCGGCTGCGCTTGCGTGAGACGCCCAACTTGTTGAAGTTCCGGTCATAGACGACGGCCATCATTTTGGTGCCCCCGATGTCCACGCCGACAATGGCTTCACAGGGACCTGTTTTTGTTTCAGCAGCCATGGTGCGCATTTCCTTTCCAACATTTTTTGTATACTGTCATGAAAGCATATCATGAAGGCTTATGCCATATAAATTATGGGAAACAAGACCGTGGCTGTTTTGGGGAGACGGTGCGGCTGTAATAACCTGTCAACCAGCGGTTAGGCTCCGTGCGGACAGGCGTTGAATTCGCAATAACCGCGCTCAAAGCGGTATGATCCCGCCAAGGGGCAGGGATGTTATTCCGGGTTTTCAATTTCAAATTTCAGGAGTACCGATATGGCTAAAAGAAAAGGCAAACTTAAGGTGGGACTGATCGGTTCCGGCGCCATTGCGCGCGAACAGCATCTGCCCTATTGGCGTGAATTGGAGGCGGAAGGGCGCGTGGAGATCCTCGGCGTATGCGATTTAATCAAAGTTCGCCGGGAAACGGAAGCGGCTCAGTGCGTCCAGGCTGTGCCCTATGAAAGCTATGACAAGATGCTTGCCGATATCGATTTCGATATTGTGGACGTCTGCACCCAGAATCGTGTCCATGCGCCCGCCGCCATCGCCGCCCTCAAGGCGGGCGCCCATGTGCTGGTGGAAAAACCCATGGCTATGAATGTCCGAGAGTGTGAGGCGATGATTGCGGCGGCAAAGGCAGGCAAACGTAAACTCATGGTGGCACAGCACATGCGTTTCGAGGCGCGCGCCGAAAAACTCAAAGAAGTTATTGAAAGCGGCGCGCTGGGTAGCATCTATACCGCCGAGACCAAATGGCTGCGCCGGCGCGGCCAGAGCGCTCAGTAACACCGGCCTGACCATAAACGAGGCTGCCCGCGCCGGGCAGCCTCGTTTGCATGGTATTCTACGTTCGAAGCGCAGGTTTTCTACTCTTCTTCATCGTTGTCTTCTTCGTCGTAC
>JAKLHG010000474.1 GCA_022710255.1 Candidatus Hydrogenedentota bacterium | reverse complement strand
TCGGCAAATGCCGGCAAGGATGCCGGCGCTCCCAGTATTTTCAAACTCATAATGAATTGTTAGCGAAAATAGCCGTAAGCGCCTAACCGCCGTGTCATCGGGATTAGAGAACGGGAGTTTTAAAATCATGGGTATAATCTACGGCTTGGTTCTTGTAATTTTTATCTCCGTCGGATTGTCGGTGCTGACGGCGGCAAAAGACCATTATGTGGCCGGATTTTTCAAGATGTTCGCCTCCACGGGGTTCATTTTGTTATGCGTGCAGGCCGGCGGTATTAACAGCACCTATGGCCTTGTCATTCTGGTGGGGTTGATTTTGTCCTGGTGGGGAGACCTGTTCCTGATTTCCAGGTCCGCCCCGATATTCATGATGGGACTGGTTGCCTTTTTGCTGGCCCATGTTGCCTATTGTGTCGCATTCGTTTTGCACGGGATTGCGTTGTCTCCCGCCTTATATGCACTGGGTATAATGTTCCTCCTTGGAGCGCCTGTAATATACTGGCTGTATCCTTACCTGGGCAAAATGCGTGTGCCCGTCCTGAGTTATATGAGCGTAATCACATTGATGGTCGTGCTGGCGGCCGCCACGGCTTTTGTGACCTCTCATTACGTAATTCTGGCGGGCGCGTTCCTGTTTTACGGTTCGGATATTTTTGTTGCCCGCGATCGTTTTGTGGGCGAGCACCGGTCGAATGCGCTTGTGGGGCTGCCCATGTATTATCTCGGCCAGATTCTGCTCGCTTTTTCGGCCATTTACGGGAGTTAGGACCAGGCTGCCGTCCGGGCGGCGCCGTTGTTCCCTACCCGGGGAGATCGCCAGATGGTAAGCACACCTTCCACCATGATGCCGTTGGGCTCACGGGCGCCGGAATTTTCTTTGCCGGATACCCTGGGAAACACCATAAGCCTGTCTGACTTTACCGGCGCGAAAGCGTTGCTGGTGATGTTCATCTGCAACCATTGCCCCTATGTGAAGCATGTCCATGCCGAGATCGCGGCCATCGGCGAGACCTATCAGGAAAAAGGGGTCGGCGTTGTGGCCATCATGTCGAACGATGCGGACAAATACCCGGAGGATGCTCCCGAAAAAATGGCCCAAGAACTCCTGGACGCGGGGTATACGTTTCCCTACCTGTACGATGCGGACCAGACGACGGCCAAGGCCTTCGGCGCGGCCTGCACCCCGGATTTTTTCCTGTTCGATCGGGAACTGCGGCTTGCCTACCGGGGCCGGCTGGATGGGTCACGCCCGGGCAACGGCCTGCCCGTGACCGGGGCCGATTTACGTGCGGCACTGGACGCGCTCCTGTCAGGTCGGCCCGTTCCGGAACCGCAACTCCCCAGCATGGGCTGCAACATCAAGTGGAAGCCGGGAAACGAACCCGGCTACTTTACCGTCTGAAAATGGTTATAGCCGGCGTGGGGGCAGGGGAGACCGTCCACGGTTACTCGGGCGGGGCCTTCCGTCACGGCGCCAATTACGGTTACGGGGATATTAAACTGCAGTCTGAATTCCGCCAGCAAGATTGCTGCCTGTTGCGGGGCGACGGTGAAGGCAAGTTCATAGTCTTCCCCGCCGCACAGGGCGGCCTCCACGGCTGAAATGCCCGCTTTTTCCGCGTAGGCGCATTGTTCGGGGGTGAGGGGCAGTTTCTTTGTTTCGATGTCAATGGACACGTTGCTGCGCCGGGCGACATGGCCTAAATCCTGCACCAGGCCGTCGCTCAGGTCAATCATGGCGTTTACCTCGCCATTCCCCAGAAATTTCCCTTCCATGAGCTTCGGCCTCGGACGCAGGTGTGCACGAATCAACGCTTCCGGAGCATTCCCGTCCCCCTGTTCCAGCGCGTGCAGCCCGAGTGCGGCGCAACCCGGATATCCGGTCACCGCCACAACATCTCCGGGACGGGCCCCGGAACGGAGTACGGGGTTGTCCGGGGCTTTTCCGATGACCGTGATCGAAATCATGATGCCTTCACAAGACGCGGTGGTATCACCGCCGATAAGCGCCGCCCGTCCCTCTTCTGAAGCGGCCTTGAGACCGCTGTAGATTCGTTCCAGATACGTGACGTCGGTATCCCGCGCACAGGCGAGGGTGACCAGCATGTACCGTGCGACGCCGCCCATGGCCGCAATATCGCTCAACGCCCCCGCGGCGGCCTTGCGGCCGATGTCCTCCGGAGAGGCCCATTCGCGCCGGAAATGAATGTTTTCGACAAAGGCATCACAGGTAAACAGGTGTTGTTTTTTCCCCTCCTGCACCACGGCACAGTCGTCTCCGATGCCGACGAGAACGGAACGGTTGCGGGAAATGTTTTTCGTCAGCAAATCAATCAAACCGAATTCGCCAAGTTCGTCTAAGCGTGTCATGAACGGGGCCTTTCCACCTGCCGCCAGGCGTGGGGGAGCGCTTCCAGGATATCGCTCGCCATCAGCGCGCGCGGGGTTTTCTCCAGTGCGGCACCATCACCGGCCAACCCATGGACGTAAACGCCGGCACAGGCCGCCTCAAACGGGGGAATGCCCTGGGCGAGCAAGCCGCCAATCAGGCCCGCCAGCACATCGCCCGTGCCGCCCGAAGCCATGCCCTGGTTGCCTGTGGGACAACGCCGTGCACGGCCGTCCGGGCTCGCGATAATGGTTCCATGCCCCTTGAGGACCACCGTCACCTGCCACAAGGCAGCGTAATAGGCGGCGATTTCCGAACGTTCCTCCTGTATGGCGGGAACGGCAATGCCCGTAAGCCGGCTCATTTCCCCGGGATGGGGCGTGAAAACGGCCTCCGCCCGCGGAAGCGCGGACGCGCGCGGCTCCAGTCTTTCCGGGTATGCGGCGAGGGCGTTCAGACCGTCCGCATCCACAACCGTTGGCAATACACGCCCCTTATAGAGCCGGCGAACAAGCCGCGCCGTGGCGGGGTGGGTGGACAGTCCGGGTCCGATTACCATGGCGGACTTCGTTGCCGCAAACGTCTCGAGCGGTTCCAGGGCGCCATAAGCGAGGCTATCCGCTTCCGTGGCGGGAAGGCCCAGGGTCATCGCTTCCACCAAGGCGCCGGCGACCACCGGTTGTACCGTTTCCGGCACCGCAGCCGTGACAAGGCCGGCACCGGAACGGTACGCCGCAGTACAGACCAGTTTCACCGCGCCGGTAAACCCCCGGGAACCGGCCACGACCACCAGGTGGCCAAAAGTGCCTTTATGGGCTAGCGCGGAGCGTTCCGGCAGAAACCCGGCTATTTCATCCTGGGACAAGACGTCAATCATAGAGGAGCCTCCATTCGCGGTATTATGCCATGAAAATTCAGGGAACGCACAACCGCCCTTGCTCTCGGACCATGTACGAAACGTTGCCTGGACCTCCCGATAAGGTATTGCAGCCTGTTTCGGATGGTTTCGTTTCGCACATAATGACAGAGTATACCTCTGTTCGTCATTGCGAAAGAAGTGAAGCAATCTCTCTGGCGGCGAAACTGTTCAACTTGGCTCATTATGAAACTGCATTTCGCAACAAGCCCAAAATTTTG
>JAKLHG010000473.1 GCA_022710255.1 Candidatus Hydrogenedentota bacterium | reverse complement strand
CGAAACGGCATAGTCTGTTGCTAATTGAAGACGCGGCCCAAGCACTGGGGGCAACGTACCAGGGCCGTGCCGTGGGCGCATGGAGCGATGCGGCAACGCTGAGTTTCTATCCTACCAAGAATTTGGGCGCGGCGGGGGAAGGCGGTGCGATTTTAACCAATAACGATGAGATTGCGGAACGCATTCGATTGCTGAGAAGTCATGGTTCCGATGCGCCCTATCATCATTCGGTTTTGGGGTTCAACAGCCATTTACATACCTTGCAGGCGGCGATACTGCATGTTAAACTCAGACACCTGCCTGAATGGAACGAGGCCCGGCGGGAACGGGCACGCTACTATGACCGCCGCCTCGGTAACTTGCCGGGCATAAAGATCCCGGTGGAATCGGAAGGCGCGTATCATGTGTATCATCAGTATGTCATCCGGGTAAAGCGGCGTGATACGCTGCGCCGAACGCTCGGGGAGCGGGGCATCGGATGCGGGGTATTTTATCCGGCGCCGCTCTACAAGCAACCCTGCCTGTCAGCGTTTGCCCGTGCTGACCACCGGTGTACTATGGCGGAACAGGCCTGCGACGAAGTGCTTGCCTTGCCAATGTATCCCGAATTGACTCCTGAGCAACAGGACGCCGTCCTGGATGTCCTTGAGGAACATGCATCCCTGTTTCCGCATCTGTAAAATGATGAAGAGGCACACTGTGCGTGTCCCCCCCCCATCAAAGAAAAGCCTTCCGCGCCGGGACATCCCCATGGAGTTTAACACCGCTTCACTCAATTTCCCGAATCAACTTCTGGGCAGTCCCTCTTTCTGCATCCGGTCAAGGCGTTTGTATATTTCCGACGCCATTTTGGTATCGCCGCCCTCCTGAAATAACGTCGCAGCAAGGGCTGCACGGCCCGAAGCAAGAAAACGCTTTCCGGTTAGAATACACAATTCATTCCGTTGTTCAAGAGTCAGATTGCCTGTGAATTCATTTTTCTGCAACCATCGGTAACATAGATCCGCCGCCCCTTCCTGAGCCTTGGGTGCGTCCTGAGAAGTCAGGAAATATTCCCGGAAAAGCGATGCGGATTTGCCATATAAACCCGCCCCGGCATAGGCGGATGCGGCCCCCGGAAGATCCCGGTCTTTGAGTAAGGCCTCCGCCGCTTGTTTATGCTTTTCAATACTGGCGAAAAAACGGGCTGCTGTCTGATATTCGCCCAGCCGATATAACATTCTGGCGGCCTTGAGCGTTTTTCCCGATTTGGCCAATTCCTCCGCCGCACGCTGATACTGTCCGTCCTTCATAAACCACCGGGCGGATTCCGCCGGCTGGTTAAGACGGGCATATAATTCTCCCATACGGCCGTATCGTTTTTCTTTCTTGAGCTGTGCGAGCGTATGAAGAGGATGCTGAGCCATATCCAGTTCTTCCACGAAAGAAGTGTCGCGGGCGGTATAGGGCTCACGCACGTCGTGTCCCAGCATTTCTTTGTTCATCTTGCGCGCCAGGACAGCACTGCGAATACCGGCATGGACCAGACGCACCAGGTACAGGATGACAAAAAACACCATCAGGGTAATCGTTATCTTAAACGCCGGTTCTGTGCCCCAATGAATATTATCCTCCCCCAGAAATGACTTGAAAAGTCCATAGGGCAAATCCAACAGATTTATATAATACAGATGAAACAGATTTCCAAATATTCGCAACAGAATTTCCATAATAAAAGTTCCATGGCTGTCATAAAACAAATCCTGCGGACCCTGCGTGCCGCAACTGCTCTATTTTGCCAGATTCATTCTTGCTGATAAAACTTTTCATTGGCTTTGGAAAAATACAAATGAACATGGCATACTTCCTCATGGTTTACGGAATGCCTTTGAAACTGAATTCAACATGCCAATACAAGGAACGGATTTCTACCCATGAAAAAACTCCCTGCGCTCTCTGTAACGTTATGCTGTCTGGCCCTGTGCTTATGGACCCTTTCCGTAATCGAGAACACACACGCTGAAACACCGGGAAACTGGCACGAGGATGCTTTTTTCGGGCTCCATTACGACCTGCACCCCAATGCCGGAGATACGGAACTGGGCCGCGAGACGACTTATGAACACATCCGGGAGATGCTTGAAAAAGTGCGTCCGGATTTTGTCCAGTACGACTGTAAAGGCCATCCCGGTTACACCGGCTATCCGACCAAGGTGGGGTCTCCGTCCCCGGGCATTGTGAATGATGCCTTGAAAGTCTGGCGGGAGGTAACCCGGGATATGGGAATTCCTCTGTCCATTCATTATTCCGGGGTCTGGGACACCCGGGCGATCGAACTGCATCCGGAATGGGCCCGTATCAATGCGAACGGCACCCCTGACCCGAATTATACCAGCCGTCTCAGCGCCTATGATGAGCAACTGCTGATTCCCCAGTTATTGGAAGTCGTACGTGAATATGATATTGACGGCATGTGGATTGACGGGGAGAACTGGGCCAGCCAGCCGGACTGGAGTGAAGCCTGTAAAGCACTGTTCAAAGAACGGACCGGCATCGACACCATCCCCATGGGAAAGGGCGATCCGCACTGGGACACATGGCTGGCTTTCCACCGCAGCCTGTTCGTGGAACATGTAGCCCGGTATACCGAAGCCGTACATGCGCTCAAGCCCGCCTGCATGGTCACCAGCAACTGGATGTACAGCGTGCGCCAACCGGAGGAACCGGAGGCGCCCATCGACTGGCTGAGCGGTGATTTCGACCCCTCTTTCGGTTCGGAACGCGCCATGGCGGAAGCCCGGTTTATTGCAAGCCGCGGAAAACCCTGGGACTTGATGGCATGGAGTTTTCTCCAGACCGGCAACCAGGGATGGACGACCAAGACAGCAGTTCATCTGTGCCAGGAATTGTCTACCGTTATGGCCCAGGGAGGCGCTGTCTTTATTTATGACAATCCGCAACGCAGCGGCCGCTTGACCGAATGGCACCAGGATATCCTTGCGGAAACAGCCCGTTTCTGCCGGGCCCGGCAGCCCTATTGCCACAAAACACAGACCCTGCCTCAAGTAGCCGTGTTACACAGTGAATCTTCGTATTATCGTTACAATGATCCCTTGTACAATTTTGGAACCGCGAATCATGCCATGGAAGGGGCCATGTTCGCCTTACTCGAAAATGGATACAGTGTAGACATTCTGAACGAAACCACCCTTTCGAAAAATTTGGGGGCATACAGGTGCATTGTCGTTCCCGAAGCGGAACATGTGCCTGACGCCCTGAAAGGCGCATTGACGGAATATGTCAGGCAAGGGGGGCGTTTATTGGTGACCGGCGCACATGTGGCGGAACAGTATGGAGAACTTGTGGGTGTGACGAAGGCGGAAGCCTCTCTTCGGGGCGGGTGGGTTTCCGCCGGCAACGGTGCAGTAAAAGTCTCCGGAGATTACCAGCCGGTAACCCTTGTATCCGCAATGGTACTGGCACCACTTCTGCTTCAGCAGGATCCCGAACTTAATCGTAGCGATCAATCCGTATCTACTTTGAATCATTA
>JAKLHG010000472.1 GCA_022710255.1 Candidatus Hydrogenedentota bacterium | reverse complement strand
GAGCCGTGTGCGGGAAATCCGCTCGCACGGTTCGGAGGGAGGGGAGGCTTGGCAACAAGCCTTCCCTACCCCTATCATTCCTTGTCATTATTGGCTTTACGCCAACAACTCGGTTTCTTACGTGAGGATTTGGGGGGGTCTGTCTCAGCGAGCATGCCAGAGCGACACCTTCGGTGCATCCCGCACCGCCAGGGCGGCCGTTACGGTAGCGGGTTCGCGAAGCATGGCTTCCACCACGGCGGCTTTCTCTCGTCCGGCCGCAAGGAAGATGATGTGTTCCACGCGGTTGAGCAGGGCCGGGGTGACGGTAACGCGGTGCGGACCGGTATCCCGAAGCACAGGCGCGGCGTAGCGGTCCGGGTCACAGGACCGTACCTGCTCCGGCGTGAACAGTGAACAGGTATGCCCGTCGTTGCCCAGGCCCAACAGCGCCAGCCGGATTGTGCCGCCTGTGAAGAAAAACATTCGCCAGGTTTCGTGATACCGCGTGGCCGCATCCTCTAAAGACAGTTCCGTTCGCACTTTGAGAACGCGGGCCGGCGGCAGCTTCAGGGCGTGTATCATGGCCACGGTCAAGGCGTAATTGCTTTGGGGGTCGGTTTCGGGCACATGCCGTTCATCGGTGTACCCGAGGTGCAGGCCGGAACCCGGAACTATCGGGGTGGAGGTCAGGGCACCAAATAAGCGAACGGGGGTGCGGCCGCCCGGCACGATGAGGGCCGTCGGGGCGGGACCTGCGTTGCAAAGCACCGGTGCGACAATACGTAAAACGGCATCGAACAAGACTTCGGCGGTTTCAAAGTACTGCGCTGTTATCACTCCATGCTCCTTCTTTGGTAGGCGTACCTTCCCGGGTGCGTCCTGGAAGAGCGCCACAAAGTATTGCATTGCCCGATGGCGCACCTGGGAAGGTACGCCTACTGTGTTGTTCTATCGCGCGGTTGTGGGAATAGTTACTGTCCCGCAACATTGATGAGCGGATAGGACGCCACCTTCCCGAACCGGTTATACGGATAATACCGGAATACAACCTTGCCGATGATGTCATCGAGATGCCCCAGATACAAATCGTTATTGTTCTGGCCGGATGGTGCGGCGGTGATCCCCAGGCTGCTGTCATCGCTGGCGTTGCGGTTGTCGCCCAAATAAAAGAACCGGCCTTCCGGAATGGCTACAGGCGTTTCTATAAAATAATTCATCCCTTCAAGGATATAGGGTTCGGAGGCGTACTTACCGTTAAGAAACAGGGCACCGTCCGCCACGCTGACCGTATCGCCGGGCAGGCCAATGATTCGCTTCACAATATACTCGCCGTTCTCGGGCCAGACGACAATATCGCCCCGATGGTAGTCTTGCTGGTTCAACGTGATAATCATATCCTCGGGATAAAGGGTCGGTTCCATGGACCTTGACGGTACGAGATAAAAACGCATCTCGCGCCAGGCAAAAAAATACAAGCCCACCAGCAGGAGCGCCAGCAGCACGACCAGGCCCACTTCCTGACTGTGCGTAAAAACGCGCAAACGCTGCTTCCACCCATTGGGAGGAGAAACGTTGTCCACTCCCATGTCGTATTGTGCTATTTCCATTTCTGTCCATACTTTCGGGAAAACCAGGCTGCAGGGGTAATGGCACTCCCATGTTTCCGAAAAACCGCCCCCGGGGAGTCGGTTTCCTTTATACGAAGTCGTTATTGTACCTGTCCGGCAAGAACATTACAAGACGAGTATGCGAGACGAGTATGCGAGAATGCTTACGCAGCAGGCCGCCTGCCCCAAGAAGAGGCTGTTCATTCCTTCTGTTGTGATTCCTGCCGGAACCGTTCCAGCATTTCCGGTGGCGTACAACCAAAATGTTGTTGAAAGAGGAGTTCTTTCCTGCCCGGCGCCCGTATATATTCATGGATGAAATCGAGCACCTGATCACGGCCGTGAACCTGAATCAGCCAGCCCATGAACATGCCATAGGCACCGTACGTGAAAAAGTACTTGATTTCCTTTGGAACGACATGAGGCTCGCTGTCCTCTTCCAGAAGATTGAAGAAAAATCCCTGGTCAAAAGCGAGCGCCCTGAATTCCCGATCACGGTAATAATGATCCGGGTTTCCGGAACAGACCGCCAACCCTTCGTCCACCCAGCGGCTGATGCAAAATGCCTTGAACAAAGACGTGTTCTGATAAAGCAGGGCATGGGAAAGTTCATGTTTGAGAAAGCCGGTCAAGTCGCGGGGGGGCTGTTTCCCCGCTTCCGCTTCGGGGATGATTTCACCGTCCGGACCCAACGTCGGCGGAAAGGTCGTGTACTGAATACTCGGCCGGATGTAGAGTACCGTTCCCGTCTGCACGGCGCAGGCATGGCCGTTTTGCCCGGAAAACCGCTTGCACTGTTCATTGCTGGCACATACAATGACTTGAATCTTCTTCTTGAAGCGCAAATTGTGAAACTGTTCCATTTCCTCCATGAGCGCATCGAGGGTCGCATATTCCGGGGCCGGTTGCGTGCCCTTTGGATAGAGGATTGTGCAACGGTTAAGCCGCAGTTTGGCAAACCCCGGCTTGATTGGACACCAGGGAAACAGCGGGCCGAAGAAAAAGCCATACACAGCTCCCGTTGTTAAGAGGAAGGCAACTATTACAACAACCAGGGTGCGTTTTTTCATGTGGATATGCTTCATCGTACGCTCAAAAATTGCGGGTCTAAGCCGGCGATAGTGATGAACCGTAGAGGAAGAAATACTTCTCGCTCTCGTCATTGCGAGCGTAGCGAAGCAATCTCATCGCTAAACGGACTTGGTATAAACCAGATTGCTTCGTGCCTCGCAATGACGATAAATAATAGGCGGCGGATACGGGATTGTATTGCTCGCGTACTTAAAAAATCATGACCATGTTTCTTCCAAAACAAACGCCGCCGCGTCGGGGTGCTTCGCTCGCAATAACGGTGCCTAACCTTATGTAGCATCTACGTTTGCGTTCAGTCGAACAAAGTTTTTCAGTTGGCACGGCAACTGAAAAAGATTATTCGTTTTCGATGCATGCAACTCCGAATCTTTACACTACCCTTTTCGTCGCGTTTGTCTCGTCAGGCGCTTACCCGCGCACGCCGTTCGATTGCGCATCGTGAACACGCGTATACCAAGGGACGTATTTCCGAAGAACACTACATACAAAGCGTGGGCAGTCTAATCGCCCGTATTTCGCATACCGACACTGCGGCTTTGCGGCGGCAATGCTTCAGAAAAAATGGGACTGTTCCCGCCGCGCGGTACAAAAGAGCCCGATATAACACGTATACTATAAACTGTATCGGGACTTGGAAAAACGAATTTCGCACGCGGCGGGAACTGTCCCGCTTTTTTCGGTCTTGACCAATATGCCCGCAAAAAATTGGGACAGCCTCCGGCGCGGTTCAGAATTGTCCACAACGCCCATGGTTTTTACCTGCGCCGGAGGCTGTTAGCATGCATAGGTTGTGATTTGTCACGCGGAGACGAAATAATGATGGGAAGCCACCCGGCAATATTCGTAAA
>JAKLHG010000471.1 GCA_022710255.1 Candidatus Hydrogenedentota bacterium | reverse complement strand
GGACAGCGGTACGTGTACAGCCATCTGGTCGCCATCGAAGTCGGCATTGTAAGCATGGCATACAAGCGGATGGAGCTTTATAGCTTTACCTTCAACAAGCGTCGGTTCGAAAGCCTGGATCCCAAGCCTGTGAAGCGTGGGCGCACGATTGAGCAGGACAGGGTGATCCTTAATCACATTTTCCAGGATGTCCCATACCTCTTCCTTGCCCTGGGCGATAGCGCGCTTGGCCGCCTTGATGGTATTCGCGATATCGCGCTCCTTAAGGAGGTGAATGATAAAGGGCTCAAAGAGTTCCAATGCCATGCGCTTGGGTAGTCCGCATTGATGCAGTTTAAGTTCGGGACCTACCACGATGACGGAACGGCCGGAATAGTCTACCCGCTTGCCGAGCAGGTTCTGGCGGAACCGGCCCTGTTTGCCTTTCAGCATGTCGCTCAGGGATTTTAACGGCCGGTTACCGCTGCTCCCCAGCACCGTCCGCCCGTGGCGGCCGTTATCAAAGAGCGCATCAACCGCTTCCTGAAGCATGCGTTTTTCGTTGCGTAAGATGACTTCCGGCGCGCGCAATTCCAGCAGCCGTTTCAACCTGTTGTTCCGGTTGATAACGCGCCGGTAAAGGTCATTGAGATCGCTGGTCGCATATCTGCCGCCGTCAAGTGGCACCAGGGGGCGCAGGTCGGGTGGAATGACCGGAACGACGTCAAGCACCATCCACGAGGGATTGTTTCCGGACTTCCGGAGCATTTCCACAATCTTGAGCCGCTTGATGGACTTCGCGCGCACTTGCTGCGACGTCGCAGTCTGGAACTGCAGATGCAATTCCGCGCTCAGGGCGTCCAGATCCAATTCCTCGAGGAGGCGCTTAATGGCTTCGGCGCCCATTAACGCGGTAAACCGGTCCTGTCCGTAGCGTTCACGCTCCTCCTGGTAATCGTCTTCCGTCAGCACTTTCATCTTTTCCAGCGGTGTGTCACCCGGATCGACCACAATAAAATTTTCAAAGTAGATGATCCGCTCCAGGGTACGGATGGAAAGATCAAGCAGCGACCCGATAATACTGGGCGTATTTTTGAAAAACCAGATATGCGTAACGGGCACGGCAAGTTTAATGCACCCCATGCGTTCGCGCCGTACTTTGGATTCGGTGATTTCTACGCCGCAACGGTCGCAAGTAATGCCCCGGTGCTTCACTTTCTTATATTTCCCGCAACCGCATTCCCAGTCTTTTACCGGGCCGAAAATGCGTTCGCAAAACAAGCCATCCTTCTCGGGCTTGAAGGTCCGATAGTTTATCGTTTCGGGTTTTTTCACCTCGCCATGAGACCACTTCAGAATCTCCTGGGGCGATGCGATACGAATTTGTATGGCGTCAAAAAAATCCCCGGTCGTAGGCACGTATTTCGGCATGTACTTATTCCTCCGTCGTCTCTTCTTCCGCATCTGTCATAGAATCGGCTTTTACCAGTTTAATAACATCAAGGCACAAACTCTGCATTTCGCGCACGAGAACGTTGAAGGATTCCGGGGTTCCGGGATCCACTTCAAACTCTCCCTTAACCACGGATTCATAGGCCTTGGTGCGCCCCTGGATATCATCCGACTTAATGGTGAGTAATTCCTGCAGTGTATAGGAAGCGCCGTATGCCTGAAGCGCCCACACTTCCATTTCTCCGAAACGCTGGCCGCCGTATTGGGCCTTGCCGCCCAGCGGTTGCTGGGTTACCAGCGAATAGGGGCCGATGGCGCGGGCGTGAATCTTGTCATCCACCAGATGATTCAATTTCATCATGTAGATTTGTCCGACGAACGTTTCATGCTGATAATATTCGCCCGTGCGGCCATCCCGTAAACGGATTGTGCCGCTTTCCGGCAAACCGGCCTTTTTCATAAATGTCTTGATCGATTCTTCAGTGGCGCCGTTGAAGACCGGAGAAGAGACTGACATCCCCAGTTTGTCCAGGGCCCATCCCAACTGGGTTTCCAGGATCTGCCCCACGTTCATTCGGGAAGGCACGCCGAGAGGATTCAACAGGATTTGAAGCGGAGTGCCATCCGGGAGGAAGGGCATATCTTCCACGCTGACAATTTTGGCCACAACACCTTTGTTTCCATGGCGCCCGGCCATCTTATCGCCAACGGACATGCGCCGTTTCGTGGCCACATACACTTTGACAGACTTGTTGACTCCGGGCGCTAATTCATCGCCCTTTTTCAAGCGCTCAATCTGCGCATCACGAACCGCGATAATCTTGGCCTCTTCCATGGCGGCAAGGTTCACCAGGCGTGTCAACTTTTGCTGCACTTTCCTGTCTTCCACCTTCAGGCGCGCAATCAGGGAATAATCCACCGTGCTGAGTTGTTTTGCGCGGATTTTTTTGCCCTGCTCAAAGGCCAGCACATCTTCTTTGTAATCATAAACATCTTCAAGAATTTTTACGCCCACGGTATCGTCCCGGATAAGCGACTCGAAGGTGTTCCTGATTTCGATAATTCTCTGATTATAGTCCCGCTCAATGCGGGCAATATCCTTTTTCAAGGATTTTTTCGTCTGGCTGTCACCGCCCTTCTCACGACGGCTGCAAACTTTGACATCGACCACGACGCCCGAGGAACCGGGCTTCACATAGAGAGACGCATCGCGAACGTCTTCGGCCTTTTCACCGAAAATAGCGCGCAGCAACTTCTCTTCCGGCGCCAGTTCCGTTTCACCCTTGGGCGTCACCTTGCCCACAAGGATATCGCCTGCGTAAACCTTGGCGCCGATTTTCACAATGCCGTCATCGTCAAGATTGCGCAGCGCTTCATCGCCCACATTCGGAATGTCGCGCGTGATTTCCTCTGGACCAAGTTTGGTGTCCCGCGATTCCATTTCATGAACGTCAATGTGAATCGAGGTGAACACGTCTCCTTTCAGCAGGTCTTCACTCAGCACGATAGCGTCTTCAAAATTATAGCCGTCCCACGCCATAAAACCGACAAGAACATTGCGCCCCAAGGCAAGTTCTCCGTTTTCAACGGCCGGGCCGTCGGCAATAATATCGCCCGCGTTGATTTTGTCGTTCTTGCGGACAATCGGCACCTGGTTGATGCAGGTATTCTGGTTTGACCGGGCGAATTTTTTAAGCGTATAGACATCCTCATCGGAACGGAACGGATTGTCGGTTTTGTGTTGTTTAGCGCGGACACGAATAAGCTCGCTGTCCGCATATTCAACAACTCCGTCGCGCAGCGAACAGACCACGGTGCCGGAATTACGGGCGGTGACATGTTCCAGTCCGGTACCAACGAGCGGCGCCTTCGCTTTCAGCAACGGAACGGCCTGCCGCTGCATGTTGGAGCCCATGAGGGCCCTGTTCGCGTCGTCGTGCTCCAGGAAGGGGATGAGGCAGGTGGACACCGAGAATATCTGGCTCGGCGCCACGTCCATGTATTGAACGCGGGCTGGCTCGGCGAGGATGGTTTCGCCCTTTTCACGGCAGGTTACCAGGTCATCGGCCAAAGTGCCTTTGTCGTTGAGCGCGGCGTTGGCCTGGGCGACGACATAGT
>JAKLHG010000470.1 GCA_022710255.1 Candidatus Hydrogenedentota bacterium | reverse complement strand
ACGAACGCTACAGCACCGCCGGAACGGCAAAAGTGCTCAACTGTTGCTACTACTACCACTACCAGTCCACGGGCTATTATGTTTCCTTGGTAGCCGCAGCACGCGGGCACTATCCCATGCCGTCCGTTCAGGCGCTCCAGGACATGCGGCACAATGTTGTGATCCGCCGCGCCTCTCATAATCTCACCATGCAGATTCAGCGCAGTTTCAAGACGGTGCACGGTGACACCTTCGAGCTCAGCATCTACTTTGGCAAGAATGTCGCCCATCGTTACAGCACCCTTTCCAAAATGTTGTTCAATCTGTTTCCCCTGCCCTTCTTTCGCGCCTATTTCATCAAGGAAAAGGGGGAATGGCTGCTGGATGATGTACGCATTATCGCGGTCCGTGATATACCGGAGCATCACCGCTCTTTTGTCATGGAGCAGATTTCGGGCTATATCGGCCGGCACACCTGGAAACGCCGCGGCAAACAGCAGCCCTACCATTATGAAATGGCCATTCTGAACAGTTCCGAGGACAAAACGCCCCCGTCAAATCCCCAGGCCATCAAAAAGTTCTGCCGCGCCGCGGAGCGTAACGGCGTGGGAATAGAAATCATAAACCGGTATGACTACGCCCAGCTGGACCGCTACGACGCCCTGTTTATACGTGATACCACCGCCGTCAACCACTATACCTACCGGTTCGCCCGGCGCGCCGAATCCGTCGGACTGGTGGTGATTGATGATTCCCTTTCCATACTGCGCTGCGCCAACAAAATCTTCCTGACCGAATTGATGCGCCGCCATGGCGTCAATACGCCCAAGTCCCTTATTATCAGCAAACACACCGCGCACAAGGTCAAGGAGGCCATCGGCTTTCCCTGCGTGCTGAAGATTCCCGACAGTTCTTTTTCCCTCGGCGTCTATAAATTCGAGAGCCAGGACGAATTTCACAACGCCCTGGACACCTATTTCAAGGAGTCCGAACTCCTGCTCGCCCAGGAATATATACCAACGGACTTTGACTGGCGCGTGGGTATCTTGAATCGTCAGGCGTTGTTCGTATGCCGATACTACATGGCGGAACACCACTGGCAGATTTATAATCACCACACGCCCAACGGCACCGATTGCGGCATGGCGGACACCCTGCCCGTAGAGGCGGCGCCGAAGAGGATTGTCGCCACCGCCCTGCGCGCCGCCGGCACTATCGGCAACGGTTTGTATGGGGTGGACATCAAGGAGGTCAAGGGACGGCCCTGTGTCATTGAAATCAATGATAATCCCAATATTGACGCCGGCATTGAGGATGAAGTTCTCAAGGACGCCTTGTACGACACGGTGATACGCGAGTTTATCCGCCGCATGGACGTGAGCCATGGCAAGGCATAATCCTTCCTCCTCCGGCCGAGGCCCCCTTTCCCTCTTTGAAGGCTTCGGCATTGAACTGGAATATATGATTGTGGACCGGGACACGCTGTGTGTCATCCCCGTGGCGGACCAGTTGCTGCAGGCGGCCGGGGGCGCCCTGGAAAATGAGATCTATCTTGAGGGAAAGGAAGGCGCTGCGGCGTGGTCGAATGAACTGGTGCTGCACGTGGTGGAATTCAAAACACCGGAACCCGTACCCTCCCTGGAAGACCTGGACGTCTTATTTTCCGCACAAGTACGGCACGCCAATGACCTGCTCAGCCGCTGGAACGCCAGGCTAATGCCCACGGCCATGCATCCTTGGATGGACCCTTACCAGGAAATGCGACTTTGGCCCCATGGCAACCGCGATATCTATCAGGCCTTCGACCGTATCTTTGACTGCCGGGGACATGGGTGGGCAAACCTGCAGAGCGTCCACATTAATCTTCCCTTCGCCGACGACACGGAGTTTCGCCGGCTTCACGCCGCCATACGAATAGTACTGCCCCTGTTACCCGCATTGGCCGCCAGTTCTCCCGTGATGGACGGCAAACTCACCGGATACTTAGACAACCGCCTGGAAGTATATCGCACAAACTGCCAGAGTTTTCCAGAAATCACCGGAGACGTCATCCCCGATACAGTATGCGGGCGACAGGATTATGAAGCGAATGTACTCTCTCCCATCTATAAAGCGCTGGAGCCTCTGGACCCCGAAGGGACTCTGCGATATGAATGGGTCAATGCCCGTGGGGCCATTGCCCGCTTTGACCGTAACGCCATTGAAATCCGCCTGCTCGATATACAGGAATGTCCTTTGGCGGATGTGACCATCGCCCGGTTAATTTTTGCGGTCATCAAATCGCTGGTGGATGAACGGTTTTCCACATTGAGGGATCAGGAACGCCTTTCCACAAAGCGGCTGCACCGCGTATTTATGGATACCATAAAGAGCGGCGAGGCCGCCATGCTTGACTACCCCGCCTTATCGCATTGTCTTGGCCTGGATGAAACCCCGCAACCTATGGGCAACGTATGGCGGCAACTCGCCACGACAACACTATCTCCCCTTTCCACCGTGTGGCGCCCCCTGGAAATACTGCTCCGGGAGGGGTGCCTGGCGCGACGCATTGAAAAGGCCCTCCTGCGCTCAGAAGGGCCGTCATTATTCGCGGTGTATTCCGGACTATGTGATGCCCTGGCGGAAAACCGCCTCTTTTCTACCTCAGAGGCAATCCCGTCCGTCCACGTCCAAGACAATAACGGATTTTAGTATCGCACCTCTATATTTCCAATTCGCCAGAGGCGCCATTGCCATGGGTATACAATCTCCACGGTTTAATTCGCCAGTACCCAGCACATCGGCGGAGCGATTTCCGGCACATAGATATAAACCTCTCCATTCTGCCAGAGATAAGCGGCCCGTATGGCGTAGGCAATCGGGTTGCTGCCCTGCTGCCACCCCGCGAGATAGGCAATCGCTTCGCTCAACACAATACGGAAATCTTCATTGATATCTGCAGGATGGGCAAGAGGCAATTCGCCTTCGACTTCACCTTCAACCGGCTCACCTTCAACAGGCTCACCTTCAACCAACTCACCTTCAACGGGTTCACCCTCCACCAGCTCACCTTCAACCAATTCACCTTCTACGGGTTCGCCTTCAACAGGCTCACCTTCAACCGGTTCACCTTCTATGGGTTCACCTTCTACGGGTTCGCCTTCTCCTTCGACGATATTTTCATCGAAAACCGCCGTAATCGACCGGTTCTGATTCATAGTCAGCATTAACATGGAATCGGAGGGATCCGCCTCGCCGATATCACCCTGCCATTCCACGAACGACCACCCTTCATACGGGATCGCTTCAAGGACAGGGGTGGCGTCTGTCGCCATAGGCAGCAACCCCAGGGGCAGGTTCGTGGCGCCACCGCCACTCACCGCGATGGAAAGATCGTATCCTGTGTTTTCAAAATTCGCAACGACGGTGCGGTCCTGGTTCATGGTAACCACCTGAAGGTATTCATACCCAGTGCCATCGCCGGACCAGCCGCCCCAGTAACTTCCCGGAGTAATACTCTGCAGTTGAATACCCGTTTTCCGCCCGTCCAAAAAGCCTTTAACCGTATCCTTGGGCGGATAGGTAACCCCGCTGCCG
>JAKLHG010000047.1 GCA_022710255.1 Candidatus Hydrogenedentota bacterium | reverse complement strand
TGGCAGCGTTGATTTTCTGGAATAAGCGATCCGTGGCGCTTCCGGTCCAGACATCTCCAAAGGGGTCCACGGCAACAAACCGGACTTTAGTTCCCGCCACCCGGACATACGCGGTAATACATTCGTCTTCCGCCGTGGAAACGCCGCCATTGGTATCTGCGCTCCCGGCATTGGACCAGGAAAGTGATGTAGGTGTCCAGTCGCTTGTGCCGTTCCCCCAGGGATAGCCCTGTGAGGTTTTGATTAGACCGTCAAAGTCACGGTCCTCGCAGGTACAGTAGGAGGGATTCTGAACGTAATCACCGTTCGGGTCCGGGTTGCCTCCAGCATCCACGCGCGTTCCTCCGACCAGTAACCCGATGCGGGTCACAGAACCCATGGCGTTTGACGACTCGTCACGGTTTCCCACCCAGGCATTGCCGTAGGCGTCTACGGTGGTACGCGAAGGATTGCCTCCCATCCCATTGGGTCGGGTCAGATATTCTCCCACCACATTACCAGTATTTACCTCGGCACGCGTTACCGTATTTCTGCCCGAATTGGCAATGGCAATATAAGGCCACGCAATCGTATTTTCCGATAGTTGCAGACAGAAATCCCCATCTTCTTCCACGGGTTCCAAGTTAAAACCGTACCCTTCATCAAAATCCTCTCCACTAGTCCAGATTTTGCAGGGTCCTTCCCAGGGTTCCCCCTCCTGAGGTTCCCCTTCCCAATCTTCACCTTCAGGCATTTCGCCTTCACCACAGGGCTCAATAATCACATCGCATACCGCCGTAAGCATATGCACGTCATTGTAAATGTGTATGGTGTACATACCCGCATCTTCACATCCGACCCTGTCAATGACGAAAATGCCGATGTCGGAAGTTCCCACGATTTGGCCGCCAAACTGCAACTGGTAGGTCACGTTACCCTGAAGGCAAGGGTCGTTTACCGTAAAGGTGAGATTGCTTCCTGGAAGTACGGGATTGGGCGGGCATTCCACTATGGGGGTGCAAGGCTGGGCCGCAGCACTCCATGAAATCCAGCAACACAAGTATAACACCGCTTTTACGCCTGGAGTGCAGGAATTTCCTTTCCTTTTATTGACACATAGGCTGTGAAATAACTTTCCGGCAAACATACAACCACGTTCTTTTAGGGGGGTGCGCTTAGGCATCACAGGCTTCCTTATTGAGTTGAAAGGACCCACAATTTCATATATGCAATCAATTTTTTGCCTTAAAATTATTATTGATTACCAAATAATATAAATCACTTTAACTTAAGATCACGTAAATTGGTTAAAAATTTACACCATCTTTATCAAAAGTAACAATGCAACTGCCTGTCTAAACTGCGTTAATTAGAACAACATGGAGTGGAATACTTATATTCCCGATAATATTTTTTTTATGCAGATTTTTCGGAAATATGCAAAGGCCTAAGTTGTGAAGCCTGAAGGGAACCCAAACAAGGCGATGATAGACGCGTGTATCGACTCATAATCACGGCGACTTAAGGAACATGGTTGTAAATTGGCGAGCAGGCCCCCCCTGCGGGATGTCCCTACTCGCAAAATTATTGTGGTGCGGGCTGGCAGCCGGCTCGCCGGAGCAGACAAGATGCCTGCTCCACAAAGAAAAGTAGCAAATTGACTCAGCACAAGTCAGCTGTGAGTGTTTATATGCCCACGAATAAGGATTCCCGGGAAAAGAATCCTGTCAACCGCCCTTACCCCACACGGGCAGTACCTGAGGAACACGTCAAGCATCTTCCTTGTAAGCACGTCAAATTCTAAGAAGGTTCACTTAACTATGACGCGGAACAGGACCGGTGTTATTGCCCGGCAGGTCAACCGCTACTTCCCAAAGGATAAGGCAGATATCATCGCACGAAGATTCCTTACACTAAATCAATGTACCGGATGTGCGCGATGCCCTTTAGCCAATCAATGCGTTACGGAGAAGGCGACAGTACGAACGCTTCAGCGGGACGCCTGTTAAGAGTATCGTGACAGAACAGGCAAATGCATGGCAACCACCAGTGGCGGTGATATCTATAGTAAACGCGCCCCTGTCATGGAGGGTGTATTCGCAGTGATCAAACACATAATGGGAATCCGCCGTTTTCTTTTGTGCGGGTTGGATAAGGTGCTCTTTGTATCTTCCTGAGAGATTCAAAATGGCCATGCGGGATACTTATGTCGTGTTCACGTGCTTCTATTGATAGTACACGTAACAACGGCCTTCGTGGGTATGGCCGAACATGTCCTGTGCCCGCACATCAACGCGGTTGCATCCCGGAACCAGGCCCTCAGGCAGAGTCGCCCGCCACAGGTGGCTGGTGTCGGAAGGTTCTATGGGGGATCCCCCGCCGATGGCGGGTTTAAATTTTCTTCTAATGTGGTTGATCTTCTGCTTTGACAACTCTTCTATGGCGTGTCCGTTGGAGACCAATTTTATAAAGGTTTTTTGCCGTTCCGCCAGTTCTGCATAATAGGGCGCCTTGCCTTCAACTTGTTCCATGGGCAGCCAGTCTCCATCGTTCAGGCGCATTTCGAGGCGGCAGCGCTCGGTACCGTTCCAGAAATTGACCGTCACCTGCTTGTCTGTCTCCGCCGCATCGGAAGCCAACCGGTCCGGCGCGTGGATATCCATCTGATAGGTGGGCGGTCGGCCGGACGCGCGGTAGGCCAAATCATAGGCGGCACCGTCAATGGTGAGAATGGAATACCCCTTGGGTGTGCCGTCGTCCATAACGGATTCCGGGATGCCTACGGCGTTGTAAAACCCGCCGTACCAGGAACCGCAGGCGGTACCCTGCACGATATGATGATGGGGCTTTTCCCCGGGCCAGCCATCATCGGCGTCGAGGAAAAAGTGCCCATGGCTGTGGGTGTGCGCTGACAGGGAAATACAGTTTTTAAAGGGTACAAGGGCTTCAAACAGGGTGGCTTTGTCCTTGATATTCATGATGGGGATGTGCATCAATAAGACGATGAATGCGTCGGAAGGCACCCCCGCAAGATAGTTCCGGATAAAAGCAAGTTGCCGTTCGCCGAGTTCCGCGTGATAATCGCTGGAAGGCAAGTCGTAACAAATGTCGTTCAGGACCAGGATATGCGCGTTTCCGTATGCGGCCGCATAATAAGACGGCCCCACGTGCCGTTGATAGGTCTCGTAAGAATATTCCCGCGAAGGGGCGTCATAATCCGTGTCATGGTTGCCGGGCACATAATGCCAAGGCAGGCCCGCTCGGCCGATCCCCTGCACCAGTTCATCGAATACACGGAGGTTGTCAAAGGCATTGTCGCCGAGGGTCAGGCCGAAATCCACCTCTATGCCCGTCACTTCCGCAATGATGTCCCGCAGCAGGTATTGCACTTCCTGGAAGTTGCGGGTTTGGGGATCTCCCAGGACCAGCATGCGGACGGGGCCGGTTTCCTGGCGGGGCTGCAAAGGGAAATCAAGGGTTCTCGGCAGCGGTCCGGTCGGGAGAAATCCGCCGAATTTAAGTGTCGGCGACCCGTCCGGCCGATGCATATAATAGAACTTCAGCGTATTGGTAACGGGATCCAGCGGCGGCGTCCATCCGGCCGGTTTCACCACGAACACGATACCCGGGTCGGTTACCTCCAGGGTGTAGTTGCCCCCATCTGTGGTCATAACAACGTCCGCGCCGTTGGATACCGCCACGCCGGGAATCCCGGGTTCGCCGTCCTCCCGCATTCCATTGTTGTTCAGGTCGTGGAATACCACGCCAGAGACCGGACTGGCGCCCGCGCAAAGGGCCAACATAAGGGTTGTACAAAAGATAAAAATAGTTCTCATCTTCGGGATTCCTTTCTTTTCAGCCCGGAGTTTCGACAATAGTTCAACGGGTTTTACATACAGGCAGCCGGAACCGCCGGATTTCATTGGTGCCTTCCGGGGTGGCGACTTCGGCGTAAATCCAGATCTCGTCCCCGACCCACATCCAGTGGGAATAGCGCCACGTATGATGGGTGGGACCGGGTGTGGCGCTTTTCAGCAGGGGAGACTCGGGCGTCAGGTCGATAATGGTGTGCAGATCGAAGGTGAACCCGACACCGGTCAGGATATTGTAGACAGGCTCGAACCAGCTAACGGTGGAGCCCTCATAAATAAAAAGATACCCGATCCCCACCGGTAATACGCTCGCCGGGCGCACATAGAAATTATGCCAGTCCTGGAGGTGCATGATGGGTTCATAAGGGTTGCCCGCCGGCCTCCAGACCTCACCGTCAGCACTGGTGAAATGGAAGATACGCTCGGTACGGCGCACAACACCGATGACATAGCAATGGTAAGTGCCGTTCGCGTAAAGGATCACAGGATCTTTATATTCGTCGGGCGGCACGTCGAAGGGGTGGGTCTTTTCGAGCTGGCCGATGACCACGCGGGCCCTATCGGCGCGGAACGCGTCCGGGCTTTCAGCATCCTCAAACTTGATGATGGACCAGGGGCCGCCCTGCCAAGGACCGCACCCGTACAGTTTGAACCGCCCGGTAGCCGGGTCCGTCAGCAGGGAGGGCCGTTCAAAACCCGGGATGGGCACGTCTTCCCGGCGCAGTTGATGAACCTTTTCAAAGTGGATGCCGTCTTCACTGCGCAGGATGCGAATTTCATAACCTCGCAACCCGCGCTCTCCCTCGGCGGTACGCATGCGGCAGGCGAGCCAGAAGACACCGTCCTTGTCCTGCACAACGGAAGGCGCTCCCGCCCACCAACCGGGCGCAATGGTATCCGGTTTCAGGATCAGATCGTAGGAATCGAAGCACCTTGCAACGGATTGGAACGCGGCGCTGATCTCCGGTACCGTTCCCCGCCAGTCGGAGGGCAAGGCGGTCAGGCTCATCGCATTACAAATAAGGTAAGGTTCTGCAAGCATCAGCGGTCCCTTTCGCTTTCTTGCCCGTGGCTGGTGTGCCTGTATGAAGACGTGTCACTTCTTTTTCGGTGCTGGCTTCGAGTGGATGCCCATGCCATAATAGTCTTCCGCCGCTTCCAGCAATGCTTCAGACAATGTGGGGTGGGTGTGAATCGTGTTTACAATCTCTTCCACGGTCGCCTCCATGCTCATGGCGAGGGCGGCAACCGCGATCAGTTCCCCGGCCTCCGGCCCCAAAATGTGTACGCCCAGAATCTCGTCGGTGGTGGCGTCGCCGATAATCTTGACCATGCCATCCGTGCTGCCGATGGAATGGGCGCGCCCGTTGGCGGCGAACAGGAACCGGCCGGTCTTAACCGTATAGCCCTGTTCCACCGCCTGTTTCTCGGTCAGCCCTACGCTTGCCAGTTCGGGCGATGTGAAATTGCAGGCGGGCAGTACACGGTAATTCATCGTTTTGGAACCGCCCGTGCAATTGGTTGCGGCGACAATACCCTCGGTGGACGCTCCATGGGCGAGCCAGGTGCGGTTGATGACGTCGCCGACGGCATAAATGCCGAGAGCATTGGTCTGCATCCGGTCGTTGACCAGAATGCCGCCCCGCTTGTCCAATTGAATGCCGAGGCCGGGATTGGCCGCGACCAGTTCGGAGTTGCATTGCACGCCGATGGCGACCAGGACGATTTCGGCGTCCACCGTGCCGGGCTGTTTCCCTTCTAGATGGAGCCGGGCGCCGGATTCGGATCGCTTGATTTCGGATACGCTGGTGCCCGTTCTTACGTCCATGCCGTTTTTCTTGAAGACCCGTTCCAGCAGTTTGGCGGGTTCCTCATCGGCGCGGGGCAGTACCGTCGGCATCATCTCGATCAGCGTTACCTTCGCGCCGAAGGCGTTCCAGATGCAGGCGAATTCGGCGCCGATGGCGCCGGCCCCGATAATGGCGACGCTTTCGGGGACCCGGTCCATGCGCAGCGCGTCCGTACTGCCAATAACCACTTTGCCGTCAAACTCGAAGCCCGGCAATTGGGCGGGCCGGCCACCGGTGGCGATGATGATATTTTTGGCACGCAGTTCATCTTTGCCAACGCACACTACGCCCGGGGCGGGGAGAGACGCCTCTCCCTGGAACAAGGTAATGCCGTTCGCCTTGAAGAGTCCCTGGATACCGCCGGTGTTGATGCCCACCACCTTATCCTTGCGTTCCAGAAGCCGTTTGATATCGAGTTTCGGATCCTTGACAATCACGCCGAACTCTTCCGCGTGCTGCAGCTTGTGATACAGTTCCGCGGTATGTATCAGCGTCTTGGTGGGAATGCACCCGATGTTCAGGCACACCCCGCCCAATGGGCCCCGTTCGATCACCGCCGTTTTCGCTCCGCGCTGTGCCGCACGAATCGCCGCCACATACCCGCCGGGACCTGCACCGATGACTACAACATCAAATTCGTTCATTTTCACTGTCCTTTGGTGGGCGTACCTTTCCAGGTGCGCCGTATGGAACACTATTCCGGATTGTTATATCGCACTATGGCGCGCCCGGGAAGGTACGCCCGCGTAATTTTATTGTTGTGTGCTGCCTTTTAAAAGGCGGCCTCTTCCAATATCGCTTTCAATCGGCCCATGAATTGTGCCGCGACCGCGCCATCCACGACCCGATGGTCGCTGGACAGAGTCAATTTCATAATAGGCCGGATATGGATTCCACCGTCTATCACCACTACCCTATCCTTGATTTGGCCGATAGCCAGAATCGCGCTGTCCGGCTGGTTGATGATGGCGGTGAAATGGTCCACGCCATAGGCGCCCAGGTTGGACACGGTAAAAGTGTTTCCCTGGTAATCGTCGGGCAGCAGTTTCCCGGTCTGGGCCTTTTCCGCCAGCGCCTTGGACGCTGCGCACATCCCTTCCAGCGACAGCAGTTGCGCCTGCCAGATGACAGGCACCATAAGGCCGGCCGGCAGTGCCACCGCCATGCCCAGGTTCACATCACCGCCCTGTTCGATGGCGTCACCCAGCCAACGGGCGTTTACATTAGGGAACTCGCGCAACGCCTTCGCCACCGCGAACAACACCAAATCGTTAAAGGATGCCTTGAAGGCCTTGTTGCGGGCGCGAAACGCCTTCGCCCCCTTCATGTCCACTTCCACGGTGACGTAATAGTGCGGCGCGCTGTATTTGCTGGCGCTCATACGTTCGGCAATGATGCGGCGCATGGGCGTCAGTGGAACCCGGCGCGGCCCACCGCCTTCGGCAACCGTCCCCTCTTTCGCGGGAGATGCTGCGGGTTTTTCAAGAGCCTGGCCCACGTCGGATTTGGTAATCTTACCACCGATGCCCGTACCGGTGATCCCATCGGCGCTTGCGCCGGCATTTTCGAGCATGCGCTTTGCCGTAGGTGTTATTTTCACCGATGCGGCAGGCACGGCCGCCAAGACATCCGCTTCCAGAATACGGCCGCCTGCGCCTGAGCCTGCGAGCGCCGAGGCATTAATGCCCCGCGCAGCCGCCGCCTTCCGCGCGCGCGGTGAAACGGGCGCTTTGCTTGCCGATATCAGCGTTACGGGAGCGCTTTGCGGTGCCGACGCGACGGACACGACCGTGGCTTCGGACTGTGCCGCCGTCGCGCTGCCACCCGCTCCGTACTGTGACAAGTCAGGAAGCGGCTCATCCGCCGCCCCCACGAGGGCAATAACCGTCAAGACCGGCACTTCCACGCCTTCGGGCATCAGTATCTTGCGCAGCACCCCGGAGGCGGTGCTTTCGCATTCCACTTCAGCCTTGTCGGTTTGAATCGAAAAAAGCGGCTCGCCGGTTTGAACCGTATCCCCTTCCTGTTTGAACCACTTTACAATTTCCGCTTCTTCCACCGAGTTGCCCATTTTTGGCAATAAAATTTCCTGCATTATCAAGATTCCTTTGCATCCTGGCGTAACAATTGAAACGCTTTTTGTATCATCGCGGATTCAGGAGAATCCGTGGAAAGGTGGCAGATTTTGTGTAGCACGGCATCGACCCCGCCTTCATGCAGCAAGGCCTGCACCTGTACGGCGGCTTCATCTTCGGGGTTATCATACAACATGGCCGCCGCCGCGGCAATCGCCACCGCGAGGGGCACAATATTCTGGGAACGGCACAGGCGCATGGCGCCGATCAGCCTGTCGTCCGGCCCCAGTTTTCGGACCGGGTCGCGCCCGACGCGAGCGATGGGATCCGCGAGCGCCCGGTTATGGTATCGGAACAGGAGATCTTGCAGGTGCGCATCCAGAGAGGCGGCATCCATGCCATGTTTTTTCACCAGGGCACGGCACGTCTCACGGCCCGCAGCTTCCACCCGCGCCCGCACTGTGTCATCGCGTATCGCTTCATAGACATAGGCGTAGCCCCGAAGGTGACCCAGGTAGGCTGTGGCCGCATGGGTCAGATTGTGGACGAAGAGTTTCCGCTCCACATAGGCGCCAAAGTCCGACGACGGCTTGAGATTCTTCAACGGGGGAATGGGGCCGCGAAAGCCGCGGGCGTCCACCGGCAGTTCACAATAGGGTTCCACCCAAACCGCAAGCGTGTCCTCGGCGCGCTGTTCCGGGGTGATTACCGGCACCATCCGCCCGATGCTGGCCTCTACGAAACCAACGTGCGTTTCCAGCGTTTCCAGCAGGGACGGCGCGAGATGCCCGGCAACCAGTCCACGGACATGCGCTTCGCCGTCCTTCAGGTTTTCGCAAATGAGGATGTCCAGGGGGACGGCGCCTTCTTTTTCAAAGCGCAGTTCCACCGCGCGCGCAATTACGGGCGCAATATGAGGCAGTGCGTGGAGGCCTACCGCGGTGGAAGCGATGTCGGCACGCGCCAGAGCGGTGGCCGCATCCTCCAGCGACATGCCGCTGACGGCGCTCACATCGGTAATGTGCGTGGTTTTCACGCCGGTGTCGGAGACGATGTGCAGCGGATAGTTTCCCCTTTCGTTAAGTGCGTCCACAACAGAGGGCACCACGTCTATAAAGGTGGTGTGATACCCGCTTTCGCTGTAGATTTGCCCCAGAAATCCGCGGCCGATACTGCCCGCGCCGAAATGTACCGCCTGACCCTTCAACAGTATCTCCTTCAGTCTTTAAGATGGTTTACGGGGAATGGAACGGAAAGGTAGTATACCAGTTGGGATGCGGGAATTGCTAAATCGGGATGGTAGCCAATATGACTATTTACTACTGCGGTTCGGCTTACTGCACGTTCTGCCACAGCGGGCTTTTGCCTGCGACCAGGACAGAAAGGATTCAAAGCATGTTGTTCGCACTTTAGAATGCCGCGTTAATGAATTTAACTTGTGGTTTATGGGTAAGCCTTGCACACGAAAGCGCGAACAACGTAGTACCTCCCACTTTTGTTGATAGAAAATTTTTCAGAAGGCACTAAAACCTTATCGTGGCTTTGCCGGTGTGTGCGCCGCCAGAAACTGCTGCAGATCGGCAAGAAATTCCGTGGAGACATCCGTATTATTATGATTCTTCCCCTCCAGAACCACCAGCCGGTGATTAGTCATAACCGAAGCGAGCGCCTCAGCTTCCGGGAGGAGCCCATCTTCACCGCCAATGATAGTCAGGACGGGCACGGTATTAGCCCGCAATTCCGCTTCAGTAAGGCTGAGTTGGCTGCTGGCCCGCGACACGGCGGCGAGGGCTTTGGGATCGTGATAAAAAGTGAAGACAAGATGGAGCGCCGCCTTCTCCCAGAAGGTCATCGGCCGGTCCGGCAGCCCCAGGCGCCTGAGGAGAGGCCCGAATCCTGTCCGGGTCTCGATGGAACGGGCCACCGTCTCGCCGAATTCCCGATTTTCCTCCGTAGGCTGGAGCCAACCGGCGCCGCACACGGCCGCACTTAACAGACGTTCCGGATGCAGGACCGCCAGTTTGAGCGTGATAAAACCACCCATGGAATAGCCGACCACGTGCGCCTTGTCTATGTGGAGGTGGTCCAGAAGGCGCACCACGTCTTCCACCATCTGAACGCCGTACGCATCAGGATCATGAGGCTTGCCGCTTCTTCCATGCCCCCGGGCATCCAGGGCAATGACACGGTACTCTTTCTTCAGGGCCTCAATCCGGCCTGTTCTGCGCCATTGCAGATGGGCCGGATTTGAAAAGCCATGCACCAGCACCACAGGCACACCCTGTCCTTCATCGGTGTAATGAATGAGCACCCCGGCCGAATCGAAATACTGCCCTTCAGGCCCCAGCAAAGCCGCCCATGCCCGCCACAGAACGACTGCAAGAATGATGACGAGTCCTGTAATGATACCGCTGCAACCTGTAAGCCATTTCTTTCTGGTACTCACATCATTTACCCCTGACGGCGGCAACATTGCCTTCATTCAACATCCGGTCAATCTCTTCCAGCGTAAAGCGTGTGCTGACCACGGAATGCTTTTCCTTGCCTTCGCGGTACTTTATGTAAGTCGTGGTGACGATAACACCGTCCGGAAGCAGTTCCATGCCGGGATAACCACAATCGCTTCCGGCGTAGCTGTGGAGCAGTTTAACGCGGTATTGGCCGGGCCTGCCATTACGGATGTCGTCATACGTGCCCACCCAGGCGACAAAATGTCCCGAGGTGGGACTATCCGGCGCCCGGTCACGAAAAGCAATCACGAGACGGCCGTCCGGCGCGTACACCCCCATATGTCGGTCGCCACTCAAGCCCCAGGGCGTGTCCACAGGCGTGGACCAACTCTGTGCCTCGTCCCGGCTGAATATCATCAGGCTGCATCCCTTGTGGGTATTCTCGCGCATAAGGCAGCAAAGTTCGTTGCCGTCGGGAGAACGGAATACGAACGGTTCGCAGGGCATTTTGTCCGGAACGGTGGCAACGACCACAGGGTCGGACCAGCTCAGGCCGCCATCGGGGGAAAGGGTCTGCACCACTTCCAATAATTTATTTTCTGGACCGCTGCGCCGGTGGTACATGCCCAGGTACACGCCGTCCTTAAGGCGCAGCACAGAACTGAAGGTCATGACGCAGTTGAATTTATCACCCAAGGGCTCCATTTCGCGCCAAGAGTCGCCGCCGTCTTCGCTCATGATGCGCGGCATGTACGGCGGCCCGCCCTTTTCGCCGGTGCAGGCGGAGAACACCCATAGCCGCTCGACACCGTCCGGCCCTTCCATGCGGTAGACGCTCGGACAGTTCCGGTGTGTTTTGAAACCTTCCGGCATCCGGTCGTCCAGCCGTGTCCAGGTGAGTCCGCCATCAACGCTTTTCGCCATGGGCCCGGCAAGGCCGCCGTGTTCGATGCACCACACGGCGAACATGGTTTTGCCGTCGGGCAGCAGCACTGTGGTCGGATGGCCCTGATAAACCGTTTCCGTGCCCGCCGCAATCACTACCTGCCGCCCTGTGTCCCCCGAAAGATCCACCAGGGGCAGCGCCTCCGGTCCATCCTCAACCGGCGCGGGCTTCTCCTGATAGACGCGCACGTATTCCACCCGGAACGCATCGGGCAGGGCAGCCTCGGCGATATTGCCGCCCCAGTCCCCGATTTCTTCGGTGAGTTTGATATACACCGGTACCCGGCACACCCCGCCTGCGGCCGTGCGCCAGGTTTCCTTGCCGTCTACGTAAAATACATATTCCTCCGGCGTCCACCAGAGGCCGAAGGTGTGCCAGCCCTGGCTGACGCCGGGAATTTCGGACACACTGCCCTCTGATTTATGATGCTCGCCATAGCCGTTCCAGTGCAGGGCGTGCTGGATTTTATCCTCCCGCCAGGGCTTCTCCATGATATCGATTTCCGTACCATCCTGCCCGTCCTGTTCAAGCGAATCAATGCCCTTAGACGGCATGAGCCAGAAGGCGGGCCAATGGCCCGGCTGGACCGGAAATTCGCATCGGGCTTCCCAATAGCCATAGGCGCTTTCAAACTTACCCCGCGTGCGGACCGCTCCGCTCGTGTACCGGTCGCCGTCCTTTTTGGTACGCAGCACCAGGTTTCCCTCGCCGTCGAGGATGGCGTCCTCCTTCACCCAAAACGCGTCCCGGCGTGGACTGTCGCCGATAACTTCCCACTTACCGGAATCTATCGTATCGCCCTCGAATTCATCCTGCCAGACCAGATCCCAGGAACGGCCTTCGGGCAAGGACGGCAGGAACGGCGTCGGCAACGGAATCCGGGCGAACATAATGGATTCGCAGGGATGTTTTTCTCCCGCTTCGTACAGGCAGGCTAGTTGACCATCGGGCAAGACCGCCAGGGACGAATAGGCGCTGGGGCCGGTATGCAGCACCGTGCTCGCGCTCCAGCTGCGGCCGTCATCATAACTGGCGCGAACGGTCATGTTCTCCCGTTTATCTTTGCTCGCCGGATTGCTGAAGGCAATGGCGCCCGGGGCATCCCCGGACGGCCAATGGTGCCGCGTGATGGACGCCTGGCAGATGGATTCAATAAGTTCCGTCACTGCTGTCCCAACGTTAGTCGAATAATTCCAACTGGTTAGGCCCCTCATCCTCCAGATCTTTACCGTTATGTTGTGAAAGCACCTGTAAAATAGGCGTTTTCTCGAAAAGCGTGACGCTCAAAATCTGTAGAATATTGTAGAGGCTTTGTTCCAGATTCAAACGCTTCTTCACGATGGCAACAAGTACGTACACAGATATAGCAATCCATATCTGGGTTTTGACTGCGTTCTCCGAAGTTCCATAAAATGCCTTTATGCGTAGATGTTGCTTTATCCATTTGAAAAATAATTCGACACTCCAACGTGCTTTATACAGTTTGGCTATAACAATTGCTGGCAGCTCGAGGTTGTTGGTTAAAAAGATAAGTCTTTTGCCCGTATTGGGATCGCGATAGCGAATGCGGCGTAGTTTCCCTGGATAATGCTGGCGAGCATTTAGTCCTGTAGGCACCACGATCTGGTCGCACTGTATACCCTCGCTCTTGTCCACTACATTTGAGTACAGACGTCGGAACCTGAAATTTTTCTTGGCAC
>JAKLHG010000469.1 GCA_022710255.1 Candidatus Hydrogenedentota bacterium | reverse complement strand
GTAGAGGATGTGGAAGCAGGGAAGTTGATGCAGTGAAAGGGCGGCGGTGAACTGGTCAAGTGTCGCGGACGCGCCCATTTCAAGCAGTTGACGCAGTCCGCCAAAATCCCGGTAGCCCCCGATATACCACGAGTGCAGTCCCAATTCGGGGTGTTCGAACATGGGACCGCGTAAGCCTATCAGCGCGGGTACGTAACGGGTTTCCATGCCGTCCGCCACGCGGACCCGGTAGGGAACCGAATTGGTCATATACTGCAGCAGCAACGCGTTTTCTCGTTCCGGCCCGGTGTCCGGTTGTTGTACGACCTTGGGGTTTCTCGGGGCGGGCGTATATTCTTCACGAAACATGTCCGCGAAGTCGGACTGGTTGGGCGAAAGGGCCCAGCCGAGCGTTTCATTGTGGCCCTGAAGTATAACGGGCAGGCCGCGTAGCGTGGCGCCGTACATGTTAATGGCGCCCAATACAAGGTGGGCCTCATACCACTGGAAGAAACCGTCATGATGCTGATGGGGGTTGAGCACCAGGACGGCCTTGCCCTCCGTGCCGCGTCCGGGCGCCGCCGCCCAGGCATTGCCGCTGGGCAGGGCGGGGGGATGCCGGTACACGCCGGGCAGTTCAAAAGGCGCCATGCTCATGAGAAACGCGTGCCATAACGCCAGAATATCCTCGGGACGCACCCCATCCGCCCAGGGCGGAAGACTTTGCACATGGTCGGCAATCCACGCGTTGGCGCCCATGGAGAAGCCCTCGCAGATATCTCGCGTGACCGGGTCCAGGGCGGGGTAGGCTTCCTGAGCCAGGCGGGCATGCCCCATTTTGAGCGAGAAGGCATCTGAATCCGCATAGTCCGCCCCCAGTACCTCGGCAAGCCTTCCGTTGGCCATGCGGTATGCCAGCAGCATGTGTTCGCCATGGTCTTCCGCCTGGGCGTACCCAAAGACAAAGGCCATGGCGAAAGGTGTCTCGGCATACACATGGGGAATGCCCCATTCATCACGATACAAGGTGGCGTCCCGCCAGGCATCTCCGGTAAAACCGAAAGCGGCACGGGAAAGGGCGGCGCAAAAAAACAGCACCAAAAGCCCCCTGCGTGGCCTATGGAAAGACATGGGCGTGTAACTCATAGGCGGTAGTATAAAGCATTCATGCGGGGGGAAGGAACCTGCCGGTCAGGTTGGCCGCGGGGATAGGGGCCCTTTTCCTCTCTTGATATGAAAATGCCGGAAGCAACGACGTCGTTTGTATAAAAGACGCCATATTGGTACACTTTTCCTCTGCCGGCGCCACCCGCCGCATTCGGGCCCCATTGTTCCGCAAGGGACGCGTGTGCCTGTCCGGAAGCATGGACAAGGAGTTACCGTAACAAGGAAACCGCTCATGAAGGACCACTATAAAATCCATTTGATTTCCAATACCCATTGGGACCGGGAATGGCTGTACAATTTTCAGGAAACACGGATGATGCTCGTGGAGTTTCTGGACGGACTGTTGGACACGCTGGAGAACTATCCGGCCTACAGGTCCTTCGTCCTGGATTCCCAGGCGGTGCCGGTGGAGGATTACCTGGCGGTGCGTCCAGAAAACAAGGCGCGCATCGTGGACCAGGTGAGCGCCGGCCGCCTTCTGATCGGGCCCTGGTACACCTGTCCAGAAGGTTTTGAGGTCAACGGGGAATCCCTGATACGGAACCTGTTGATCGGCCACAAGGTGGCCGCCGCGTTCGGCCATGTGATGAAGGTGGGGCATACGCCTTTTTCCTATGGCCAGAACTCGCAAATGCCGCAGATTTACGCGGGTTTTGGAATAGACACGATTTTGTTCTATCACGGGGTGAGCCATGATGAGGTGGCCAACGAATGGATTTTTGAAGGGGCCGACGGAACGCGTATTCTGGGTTCCCAGATGAGCAGCGGGGCTCGATACAACTTCTACCACGGCGTCTACCGGCCCTGCGTGGTGGGCAAGACGGTTGACGAGCGCGAATATGAATGGCGTGACGGCTTCTTACCCTTTCACCGGGCGTCGCTGGACCAGGCGCTGAGCCACTATATGCTGCTCGAGCCGCCGCGCACCGTGGATCGCGACCGTTTAAAATCCTGTGTGGCGGCCTTGCGGGACGCGGAATGCGATGTGGCCACGACCCGGCACCTGGCCTTCATGATGGGCCATGACAGCAGCGTGGCCGATCCCCTCGAGATCGAGATGCTCGAGGCCGCCCGGGAGGCGCTTCCCGGGGTCGAGATTGTCCATGGCCACTACGAGGAAATGATGGCGGCCATCAAGGCGGACGCTGACCCGGGCACCCTGACCGTGTTGCGGGGGGAACGGCGCGTGCCCAAACCCATGCCGATCATTCTGCACCTGTACAGCGACGTGCTTTCCAGCCGTACGCGCATGAAGTACCGCAGTTCCCTCGCGGAATATCTGATCCAGTTGCGGGTGGAACCCTTCGCTGTCGCCGCCGCCTTCCTGGGCGCGGACTATCCGCACGCCCTGTTGGAAACCGCCTGGAAAGAAATGCTGCGGTGCCATGCCCATGACAGTATTTCCGGCAGCGGCGTGGACGCCATAGAAGAGGATGTGATGAACCGGCTGCGCCAGGTGCTGGACATCGGCAACGGCCTGTATACCCGGTCGCTGGCGGTCCTCCAGAAAAATATTGACTGCGGCAGCCTGCCGCCGGATGCCGTCGTGTTGACCGTGTATAATCCTTCTCCGCGCGAACGGGACGAGGTCGTTTCCGCCGTGGTGGATATGCCCTGGCTGGGGCCGCGTCCGCGTGGCCAGTTCACTCTGCGTGACGCGGAAACCGGCGCTCCGGTTCCGGTGCAATGCGTCTCGCGAAAATCGCACTGGGCGGTGCTGAACCCGTCCTGGGACGCCTCGTCCATGATGCGGAGTGAACGTTTTACCGTGCATTTCGAAGCCACGGAACTTCCCGGGCTGGGGTATGCCTCCTATTACGTGGACAGGGAGGGCTCGTTCGCGGGGGGCAGTCTGGTCAGCGCGGCCAACACCCTTGAAAATGAGGCGCTCCGCGCGGCCATACAGCCGGACGGCACCATCACCCTGCTGGACAAACGCACCGGGATAACCTACCCCGGCCTCCATTATTTTGTGGATGAGGGTGAGGCCGGCCATGCCTGGATGCATCTGCGCCCCGCCCGCGACCGGGCCGTGGACAGCCGGGGATTTCCTGTCAGCATCGCGCTCGAAGAAGACGGCCCTCTGCTCGCCCGGTACCGCGTGGAGTGCCGGATGCGCATCCCCACCGGGCTGGAAGAAAACGGCGGGGACCCGTGGCAGCGGCTTGACGGCGTGGGGAACGAAGCCTCCCGGGGCCGGGAAGAACGTGAACTCGCCATTATCTCCTGGATTACGCTGCGTAAAAACGGCACAAGCCTGGAAGTGACCACGCGCTTTGAAAACAACGCGGAGGACCACCGGCTGCGTGTGATGCTGCCCACCCATCGCCCGGGAACCTGCTGCCATGCGGAAAGTGCCTTAGATGTGGTGGAGCGGGAAACGGTATTCGGTCCCGAGAGCGTGTGGCA
>JAKLHG010000468.1 GCA_022710255.1 Candidatus Hydrogenedentota bacterium | reverse complement strand
CAGTTTTTTGTCCTCTATGGAATAACGCCGATCATGCCCGGGCCGGTCCTGAACGGGACGGACGAGCGTCTCCGGGGCGTTCAGCAATGCAAGCAACCGGCGCGTCAATTCCAGATTGGTCCGTTCGTTGCTTCCGGAAATATTATATACTTGCCCGGCTTCCCCACAGCGCAAGGCGCAGTCGATACCAGCGCAATGATCCTCCACAAACAGCCAGTCCCGGATCTGCTTCCCGTCTCCGTAAAGGGGCAGGGGTTCCCTGTCAATGGCATTGGTGATAAACAGAGGCAACACTTTCTCGAGGTGTTGCCGGGGGCCATAGGTATTGGAGCCCCGGGTAATAATCACCGGAAGGCCATAGGACGCATAATAGGCCATGCCCAGCATCTCGCCTGCGGCTTTGCTGGCGGCATAAGGGTTGCGGGGATGTACGGGATCCGACTCACGAAAGGAACCTGTTTCAATACTGCCGTAGACCTCGTCCGTGGAAACAAGCAAAATGCGCGGCGTATTCACCTGTCGCGCTTTGGCAAGCAGCGTATTGACACCGGCAACGTTCGTGAGAATAAAATCGGCTGCGCCGGACAGGCTTCGGTCCACATGGCTTTCCGCGGCGAAATGAACCACCGTATCGCAACCGCGCAACGCCTCCCCGACGATTTCCGGGTCGTTCACATCCCCCCGGATAAAAGAAAACGTCGGCCCCTCCAATCCCTTCAGATTGTCCAGGTTGCCTGAATAGGTGAGCTTGTCAAGGACGGTAATATGCTGTTTGGGGCGGACACTTACTTGATAGTGCACAAACGCCGACCCGATAAACCCCGCACCCCCTGTGACCAACATCTTTTCCATCGAGGCCTTTTCTTTTACCGGCCGTCACCCGCCGGACATTCATGGTTTCTTAAGTTTACTCCATGATGGGAGCGGACTTCGACTTCATAAACGTTTCATCATTACCGTAAATTTCATAAACCAGACGCATGGCTTTCAATGCCTGCTCGGAATTGCCCGATTCCACAGGCGTATCGTTCAACACGTTATCCAGGAATCCCGCCACCTCCAGTTCCCAGGAGGGGTCCGCATCGAAGTACAGAATCTCCTCCCGGGGTTTTCCCTGGGCTGTTCCTTCGCCGAGCTGTTTGCGCGCCACGGACACGGACTCCTCTCCGTAACTGCGCGTGCTGGAGAGAATGCCGTTCACACAGATATATCCATCGCTCAGGTATATTTCGAGCGAGAAACGGTGCTTCCATTGGGTGCTCGAACTGTGCAGCATGGCTATACGCCCGCAGGTATCGCGCAATAGCGCGAAGGCGTTATCCTCCACATCAATATCCCAATAGGCGGTGGAGACCATGCTCTTCACTTCCACAAAATCGCCCATAAAAAAGCGGAAAAGATCAAGCATGTGGATGCCCTGGTCCAGGAGGATTCCGGCGCCGACCAGATCCTTTTTGCTTCTCCACTGGGACTCGAAGCCGACACCTCCCGACTTGCCGTAAATGCCGCGCAGCCACAAGATGTGTCCCAGGCGCCCGCTGTCCACAATTCGTTTCGCTTCCTGGATGCCTCCATGATAGCGGTGATTGAAACCAAAGGTGAGTTTCAATCCGGGATTGCGCTTTTCCGCGGCGATAATGTTTTCGATATCGGCCACAGTGCGTCCTGGCGGCTTCTCACAGAACACATGCTTTCCCGCGTCCAGCGCCTCGATAACAATGCCAGGGGTGAAGCGGTTGGGCGTACAGACGAATACGGCGTCTATATCCCCGTGGACCAACTCGGAGGCGCTTTGGGAAATGGACACCTTGGGAAAGCACTCGGAGAACATCTCCGGCCTGGGATCATAGCCGGCGGTGAGCAAGGCGGCGGGATGCCGGTCCAATTCCCGGGCGCGCGTTATGCCCATTTTTCCAAGGCCGACGATGCCGACACGTATGGACTGGTTACTCAACAACTCGCTCCTTACCACGTCCGGTAGTATTGATTAGCAAAACGTTATGGAAACCATAACCACCTAGTGATTCAACGCCTTCCCCTGTTTCATGGCGAGATACCCCGACAGCATGTGGCCAAGAATGCCAAAGACATCCTCCACCGGGCCGTATTCATCCGCGGTGGTTTCCGCGTGGATGAGGATATCGCACAAGCCGGCCATTTTACCGCCAGTGAATCCGCACATGCCAATGGTGGCTGCCCCGTGACTTCGCGCGTAGGTCAGCGCCCGAAGGATGTTGGGACTGTTGCCGCTCACCGACATGGCCAACACAACATCCCCCGGTTCAAGGTGAACTTTAAGATGATGCAGAAAAATATTCTCATAGCCGCAGTCGTTGGCGAGCGCCGTGATAGTGCTGATATTGTCGGAAAGAGCGAAAGCACGAAAGGCGGGACGCCCTTCCAGGTACGCGCCCGCCACCAGGTCGTTTACCAGGTGCGACGCCAGCGCCGCGCTGCCTCCGTTACCAATGATGTAAATAGCCTTGCGGTTCGTACGCGCCGCTTCAAGCGTCTCCATGGCGCGGGTTAATGCCTTGCCGTCAAGGTTTTCCAGCACCTCGGAAAGGCGTGCGCTGTAAAACCGCGCATAGGAGGCGAAGGAATCCGCCTTGGCGTAAATCTCTGCTATTTTATTCATGGGTCGCTACCTCCGTTTTCTGTAATTTTTTAATGACCACCCGGACATGGGAGCTCAACCGGTGCTTTTGGAGATATTCCTGCAAATCCCAGTGGGCTTCCTGGTCGCGGTTCTCAAGTAAATAGGCAATGAAAGGGGGAAGTTTTATGGAAGGATCGTTTTTAGCGGCATGGCGCACCAGCTCCAGGTCCAGCTGCCCCGGCGTGCTTAATTCGATAAGTTCAAAACCGCACCGTTCCACCAAAAGGGCAATTCCTTCAACACTCAACAGATTCAAATGTTCTGGCACAAAAATATAGGGCGTTTTCCCCCAAAGTATCTGCAGGTCAAACCCGCTGATGGTACGGGTCGTAAAAAAGAACAGCCCGCCGTCGGCCAGCGCGCCACCGACACTTTGCAAATACGCTGCGGGAGAAAACTGGTGTTCCACTTTCTCAAAAGCGCTGATGGCGCCCATACCCGCCAAGGTATCGCGACGGACCACCTGCACGGCCGTTTCACAAACCCCCGTTGGGTCGAGCAGCGGGTCCACCGTCAATAAGGGCTGGAAAATATGCTGCGCCCCTATCTCGTCGAATATCTCGGGCGAACAGGTATTCAGGTCGGCATAGCCGCGCGCCTCCGGATTGCCTGCCTCGTCGTAAATCTGGCCCATCCACTCCGCATGAGAAGTAAGCAGATGATATCGCCGCGCCTTGGCCGTATCACGCGAATAATGTTGCACCCGGAAACGGCTCGCCCGGGAATTCGCATAGTAATTCGCCAGGGCATCAGAAGTGGGACGGGGCGATACGAACACGGACCGGCATACCGAGCAACACCGGTAGAAGAACTCGTTTTTCGTGAAGACAACGCGGGTATCCGGACTGTCACAGGCGGGGCAGTTGACCTCGACCAACTGTGCGGGGTCGCCGAAAAATTCAAGGGCGTCC
>JAKLHG010000467.1 GCA_022710255.1 Candidatus Hydrogenedentota bacterium | reverse complement strand
CCTGAATGAGACGCATCTGTGCTGTAAAAACCGCCGCCCCGGGGGGCCGCAAAACGATTTTTAAGCAGGTCGGCCAGCCGCTTCGCCGTTTCCAGCCAGTGCGCGTCCGCAGTAGATTCATAGAGGTCGATAAAAGCATTCGCTGTGAAGGCGTAGTCGTCCAAATACCCCGTGTGGCGAACGCTGCCGCGCCGCCAGGTGCGATACAAGGTGTCCCCGGAAAGCATGATGCCTTCAATAAACGCCGCCGCTTTGCATGCGGCCTCCTTGAATGCGGGTATCTTCCAGGCGAAAGCGGCCCTGGCGAGTGCGGAAATCATAAGAGCGTTCCAGGCGGTAATGATTTTATCGTCGCAGGCGGGACGGACACGCAGGTTGCGCACGCTTTGAAGTACCGCTCTCAGAGCGGTATACCGGCCTTCCCTTTCGTTTTGGTAATCGTTTCCCGGGACGTTTCTGTACAAAATATTCCGTTTGTGGTGACAGGGCTCATGGGAATCAAAATTGCCTTTATCCGATAGGAAGTATGCACGGCAGAACTCATCACCTTCCCGCAGTCCGAGATACGTCAATATCTCCTGCCGGGTCCAGAGATAAAACCGTCCTTCTTCTCCTTCGCTGTCCGCGTCTTCAGACGAATAGAACCCGCCTTCGGGATCCCGCAAGTCCCGCAGTACATAATCCAGCGTCTCACAGGCCACCTCCTTGAAGAACGGATCCCCAATAGCCTGCCAGGCTTCCAAATAAGCAACAGGAAGCTGTGCATTGTCATACAGCATTTTCTCGAAATGGGGCACCCGCCATTTCTCATCGGTGGAATAACGATGAAAACCGCCCCCGACATGGTCGTACAGGCCGCCCGACGCCATGTTTCGCAGTGTGACCAATGCCATATCCAGCAATAAGCGATCACCGGTACGCTGATGCTGGCGCAGAAGAAAACTAACGGACGCCGGCGACGGGAATTTGGGAGCGCCGCCCCAGCCCCCCCATTGTTTGTCGAAAGAGGATTCCAGTTGCGATGCGGCCTGTTGGCGCATTTGCTCCACGGGGAGATCCGACCCGGCCGGCGGGACGGCAAAACGTTCCCGTAAATGTGCGGTAAGTTGTTCCGCAGCCGTCAGGGCCCGGGACGGTTCCTTATGCCAAATATGGACGATTTGCTGCAGCACATCAAGGAAAGAAGGCATGCCGTACCGGCCAAAGGAAGGGAAATAGGTGCCGCCGTAAAAGGGCTTCAGGTCTGGCGTCAGGAAAACACTCAACGGCCATCCCCCGTTTCCCGTCATCGCGTTCACGGCATTCATATAGATATCATCCAGGTCGGGACGTTCCTCTCGGTCAACCTTGATGTTGACGAAATGGTCGTTCATAAAGGAAGCGAGCACTTCATTCTCAAAGGACTCCCGCTCCATGACATGACACCAGTGACAGGCCGAATAACCGATGGAAAGAAAAATCGGCTTGTTCTCATTCCGGGCCAATGCAAGCGCCTCTTCATCCCACGGATGCCAGTCCACGGGATTGCCGGCATGCTGCAAGAGGTAGGGACTGGTTTCACGGGCAAGGCGGTTCATCCTCTTGCCGCCGGGCTGCGAATTTACTCCGTTGGATGGGGTTTTACCCGGGAATGGAACATCAGAAGTCATGGCAGGCGGGAGTCTCCCTGGTGCGTTTCCTTGTAATGAATTGACCACACAATGGGCTGTAACGATTTTGCCCGGATGTAAATTCCCGCCATACACAGAAAGCGTCTTGCTATCGGGCGATACCGGGCTCAGCCGCAGGCATTCGCCCGTAATTCCCGGTAACGGATGCGCATACGTTGCAGCGTATCCGCATACGCCTTATCAGCAACGAGATTAGTGCTTTCATGGGGGTCAGTTTGAAGGTCGAGTAATTCCTCATACACTGGATTCTGGTCGATATAGCGCAGGTACTTGATGCTTCGGGAAACGACACCCTCCGATTTCGGAATACCCCCGTGGTCAAAGGTGTGTTCATAGAAAAAGTCTTCCCGCCAGGGAACCTTTTCGCCGGACAGCAGCGGCGAAATATCCCGGCCCTGCATCCCTTCGGGCGGGGTGATGCCCGCCATGCTGAGCAGAGTAGGCGCAACATCCAGATTCAAAACAATATCATCACGGCGTGTTCCCCGCAGTTCCCGGGGCAGATGGGGATCATAAACGACAAAGGGTACGCGTATGGAAGACTCGTACCCGAACCACTTGCCCGCAAGGCCGTGGTCGCCCAGGAAGAAACCATTATCCCCCGTAAATATAAGAATAGTGTTATCAGCAATCCCCAGTGCTTCCAGGCGTTGGCGGAGGGCGCCAATCACGTGGTCCACGCCGGTGATAAGGCGGTAATAGGCCTTGACCATTTTTTGAAATTGCGCCGGGGTGGAAAAACACATTTCCCACCGTTTCCTTCCTTCATTATTTTCACGAAAAAAGGCGGGAAAACGCTTCGCGAAAGTATCGGTCAAATAGTCGGGTTGCGGAATAACAGTGTCATTGTACAGGGACTCGTATTCCGGGTCATAGAGGAATTGGCGCGGGTCACCGTCCTGGCAGTGGGGCGCCTTAAAACTTACGGATAAACAGAAAGGCCCCTCCTTGCCATACCGGTCGAGAAACTGCAGCGCCTGTTCTTCCTGGATACGGGTCAGGTGTTTATAACAGCCGTTTTCGTCCTGTTGCTCATAGTGTCCCTGGCCGGCAAAGCCTCGCCAGTAGTCAAAATCCGTTTCCGGCAGGGTTGTTCCAACACCATATTTACCGATGAACCCAGTGGTATAGCCCGAATTGCGCAGTTGGACGGGATAGGTGTTTTTGAATTGTTCGCCGGTGAAGGTTTTTTCGAAGTTATCGATGCCGTGCCGGCAGACATATTGCCCGGAGAGAATCGAGGCGCGGCTTGCCGCGCAAATGGAGGTTGTCACGTAGGCATTATTGAATACCACGCCGTCGGCGGCCAAGGTATCCAGGCAGGGCGTATGGATTTGGGAATTACTCATAAATCCGACACCATCCCAGCGATGGTCATCGGTAAGAAGAAAAATAAGGTTGGGCAGCTGCTTTGCTTTTGAGGCTTCCGATAATTTCTCAGAGACACCGGGTACGGCAAACGCCAGGGAAGATGCAAAGCCCGCAAGTGTGAAAGAACGACGTGACAGGGTGCTCATAGGATTGGCCTCCTTGTTTTGCAGTAGTATGCCCTTAGAAAGGAACTATGTCAACTCCGATGTCTGTACTTAATCGTTCAAATACCTTCATACAAAAAAGAAGTTAAATGCCGGGGCGGGGAAAAATGGGACATTTCCCTCATTTTTTCGGTCTTGTGCACCTCGTCCGCATAAAATTCGGGACAGCCACCGGCGCTATTCAGGATTAAATACACCGTTCATGGTTCTTAGGCGCGCCGGAAGTCTCATATTATGCTCAGGTAGTGTTACTTTTTTAGGTTTCGGGTAACACCCGCGTTAGACAAATGAAGCGGCCATTCGTTATGTAAAGGCAGGCCTATGGTACACTGTAAGAGGTCTCACTATCACAGAAGAAGGTCATTCCC
>JAKLHG010000466.1 GCA_022710255.1 Candidatus Hydrogenedentota bacterium | reverse complement strand
GGACCTTGCCGCGGAAATGCTCGCGACTGTCATGGGGGTCGAATTCGATCCTGACAAAAGCTGGGACGAGAAGCGTGAGATTTGGCGCATCAGCGGCAAGTTCGTGAGAACCGCAAACTGCACCCAGGCAGCCCTGGGTGATAAGGACGGACGCTGGACCACCGTGATATCCGCGGCGGTCCTGGTACCCTGATCGGGAAAAAAGACTATGAACATTGTAATCGCTTCAGGAAAAGGCGGCACGGGAAAAACCACCGTCGCGGTGAATCTCGCCTCGGTGATGGAAGGTCCCGTGGCCTATGTGGATTGTGACGTGGAAGAACCCAACGGCCATATCTTCCTGAAGCCTGACATTACTTCCGCCACCGACACGGGCATACCTGTTCCCGTGGTGGACAAGGACAAATGCACCGGCTGCGGACGCTGCGCCCAGGCCTGTCGTTTCAACGCGCTGGCCTGTGTCAACGGCAGTGTGCTTGTATTCGCGGAATTATGCCACGGCTGCGGCGGATGCATGCTGTCCTGTCCAGAAAAAGCCATGTCCGAGGCCGGCCATGTCATTGGCGTGGTTGAAACGGGGCATGCGGGCGGTATCGCCTTTGTCCAGGGACGCCTCAATGTGGGCGCCGCGATGTCGCCGCCCCTGATCCGCGCTGTAAAAGCGGCCGCGCCGTCAAAAGGAACCGTAATTTATGACGCCCCTCCCGGCACTTCCTGTCCCGTTATCACCACCGTGCGGGACAGTGATGTGGTTGTACTGGTCACCGAACCGACGCCCTTCGGACTGCATGACTTGAAACTTGCCGTGGAAACAGTACGCCAGATAGGCATTCCCTTCGGGGTGGTAATCAATCGATCGGATATCGGCGATGGCCGGGTGCGGCGCTATTGCGAAGAAAACCAAATCCCGGTTTTGGCGGAGATTCCCGATGACCGTCGTATCGCGGAGGCCTATTCCCGGGGCGAGACCGCCGTTGCCGCGGTACCGGAGGCACGGGAATCTTTCGTCCGGCTGGACCGGGAAATCCGGCGCCTCGGCGACAGTAGATGTCTTCCGGCTGGTTCACGAAAACAGGGTTGATAAATATTATGAAAGAGCTTGTTGTAATCAGCGGCAAAGGGGGCACCGGTAAAACCAGCGTCCTGGGTGCTTTCGCGTCGCTGGCATCTTCCAAGGTGCTGGCGGATTGCGATGTGGATGCCGCGGACCTGCATTTGATTCTTGCCCCCGAAATACGGTTCCGAAACGAATTCCGTTGCGGCCATGAGGCCCGCATCCGGATGGATGCCTGCACAGGGTGCGGCGGATGCCTGGCGCGGTGCCGTTTTGACGCCATACGTTGGGTCCCCGATTCGGGAACGGTCCGTTACACGGTGGATCCCATCGCCTGCGAAGGATGCGGCGTGTGCGTGGACTTCTGTCCCGCCGTCGCCATTGACTTTCCGGAAAGCATCGCAGGGGAATGGTATCTGTCTGACACGCGCCATGGTCCCATGGTGCATGCCCGGCTTGGAATCGCCGCGGAAAACTCGGGAAAACTTGTCAGTATTGTCCGGCAACAGGCAAAGCGGCTCGCCGAAGAAAGGGCCTTGGATTTGGTGCTCGTGGACGGGCCGCCGGGAATCGGGTGCCCGGTTATCGCCTCGATCACGGGATGCTCTCTCATATTGATCGTTACGGAACCCACGCTCAGCGGACAGCATGACCTGAAACGCGTGGCCGAGCTGGCCCGCCATTTTCAGGTGCCTGCCGCCGTTTGCATCAATAAATGGGATTTAAATACGGCAATGAGTGATGCTATCGAGGCGTACGCGTCCGCGATGGGCATTACGCCGGTCGGACGCATTCGGTATGACCACGCCGTGACCGCCGCCCAGGTGGCGGGCCAAACGGTTTTGGAATATGCCCAAACCGGTGTCGCGGAAGATGTCCGACGTGTGTGGTCAGGTGTGGAACGGTTATTAAACGGCGGCCAACCATGACAGGTGTCCGCATGGGGAGAAATGTGTTATGCTTAAAGCAACGATGTTGAAGGCCTTCAACGCCCAGATCAACAGGGAATTTCAAGCCGCATACCTGTATATGGCCATGTCGGCCGCTTTCAAAGCCGGGAATCTTTCCGGATTTGCCCATTGGACACGGATTCAGGCCCAAGAGAAGGGCTGTCATGCCCTGATTCTTTTCAATCATGTGTGTGAACGGGGGGGCGCTGTCAGCCTGGAACCGATCACGGCCCCACCGTCCGAATTCGGTTCTCCAGGAGAAACCCTGGAACGGGTCTTGGACCGGGAACGCTTCCTCACGAAAAGCGTCAATGACCTGATGAGTCCGGCCGGAAGAAATTCCGCAGAGGCCCGCCGTTTCGCCATGACCCGTAAAAGTGTAATATAGAGGCGGCTACCCCCATGAACACCAAATTCAAAGAGACGGAAGACCGGGATTTTCAGTTTTGAAACCGGTTATGCCCATAAAACAATCCAAGCATTCAGGAGCATCATTAAACAATGGAAGAACAATTTAGCAGGAAGGCGCTGGAGCGTTTTAAAGACCCGCGCAATTACGAGGAACTGGAAGAACCGGACGGCCATGCGCGCATTACCGGGCCGTGTGGCGATACCATGGAATTCTGGATTCAGGTGGAAGAAGGTATCGTAACGGCCGCGTCTTTTACCACCACCGGCTGCGGACCGTCCCGGGCTTGCGGAAGCATGGCCACGGAACTCGCCGAAGGTAAAACCGTTCGGGAGGCCGGGCGCATTGAACAGAAAGACATATTGGAGGCCCTGGACGGGATGCCCGAGGAACATCAGCACTGCGCGCTGCTGGCTTCCAACACGCTCAAGGCAGCCGTGGCGGATTTTATGGCGCGCCAAGCAGCCCGGGAACAAGGATCGCATGAAGAAAAGAGCACCTGTTCCGCCTGTGACAAAGACTCCTGTTCCGCCAGGAACAAGGGGGAAAATGAATCCCTGGAGGATTTTCTGGAACGGCAGGCCCTGGAGGCGCGACTGTGCCATATAGGCCACAAGATTTTGGTGCTGTCCGGAAAGGGCGGCGTTGGGAAAAGCACTGTGGCGGTCAATATCGCCGTTTCCCTGATGATGGCGGGCAAGCGGGTGGGACTGCTTGACGTGGATATTCACGGCCCGAGTATTCCCAAGATGCTGGGCCTCGAAGGCAGCGCCGTCGAAAATAACGAGGGTAATATCGTGCCCGTTGAACTGGGCACCTTGAAGGTGATTTCCCTGGGCTTCTTCCTGCGCAATGAAGATGACGCGGTTATCTGGAGAGGTCCCATGAAGATGGGCGTCATCAAACAGCTTCTGAAAGACGTCGAATGGGGCGACCTGGATTATCTGGTGGTGGATTCGCCCCCGGGAACGGGCGATGAACCCCTTTCCGTGTGCCAGTTGCTGCCCGATGCCGACGGCGCCGTGGTGGTCACCACGCCCCAGGACGTATCCGTGAGCGACGTGCGCAAGTCCATCACTTTCTGTCGTCAGCTGCATATGCCGGTGCTCGGCGTGGTTGAAAACATGAGCGGCTTCGTATGCCCCCATTGTGGTGAAATTACGGAGATATTCAAAACCGGCGGCGGCGCGCGCATGGCCCATGA
>JAKLHG010000465.1 GCA_022710255.1 Candidatus Hydrogenedentota bacterium | reverse complement strand
CTGGGAACGGATTGGTGGACCGGGTATAGTTTTGCGTGGCTGGCCAACCTAGCGGCCTGGGCGGAAGACGGCGGAACCGCCGAGCATGCTCTGGAGACCTTCGCCTCGGCGTTTGTGCTGCGCAACAGTTTTCACTGCAACGGCGATCAGTCCGGAAAAGGGCTGAGCAAATTTACCTACCGTCCGTTCACGCTGGAGGGCAATTCCGCCGCAGCTGCGGGACTCAATGAGATGTTGCTGCAAAGCCATGCCGGTGTCATCCGTATTTTTCCGGCGATCCCCAAGTCTTGGAACAATGTCTCCTTTTCGACCTTACGCGCCGTCGGCGCTTTTCTCGTATCGGCCACCCGCGAAAATGGCTGCACAACGAGCATCACCATACACTCGGAGACTGGGGTTGTCCCTGTCGTTCAATGTCCCTGGACGGGTAGAATGGGGCCGCTCGACACCAGCGCCATGAGTGAAGTCATGAATATCGCCCGGAATGGCGATACTTGGATATTGACCAGCAAAAAACCATAGCGTGATTCTTCGGGATGAGGGGGTGGGGGGAGGCGAGAGACGTTATCCCTGAGCAGGTAACGATTCTTTGCAGCGCGTCCAGCCTTCATCATAGGTCCATGGAAATATCTTGAAGTCGTCTTTGTCCGCCACTATCTCCGTGAATCCGCCGGGCTGTTTATTTTTTTCGTAAAATAGTGGCGCCGTGGTGACTTGTGTAACATTTGCATAAACCGGGTCACACCCGTGACTAAACACGTGCACATGTCCCGCCAGATAAAGAATGGAACGGCCAACCCCGCCCAGCATTTCTCGAAGCGGCAGGGCTCCCTCCAGACGCCTTGTCAGTCCCGTGTGATACTCCGGGGTAGTATATAGACAAGGATAATGAGCAAGAACAATAACTTGTTGTTCCTGCAGTTCCCACAATATTTTCTGTGCGGCATCCCGATGCGGTTTGGATATAAACCCGCGCGAACTGAATAGATTTGGACGCACCGTAGACAAGCAGACCAACGCAATATCGTTGATGGAGTGGTAAGATACGAATGGGTCAGATAAAGGGTTGTATCGGCCTAGATACTTTTCAAAGCGACCTTTCCTCTGGGATTCAAACGTGTAATAATCATGGTTTCCAGGAATAACGTAGATATCGGGACAAACCGTTTGAAGCCGGGACAGGAAACCTGAGGCTTTCTCATATTCACTGTCCAAGGCTGTCGTAGTCAAATCACCACCTACAAGCACCACATCAGGACATAGGCCTTTCATTAATTCGATAAATGAACCGGCCCGTTCCTGGCGGATATGACGTCGGCGACGCGTCACAAGATTCAGGTTACCGATCAGGCGCTTGTTTAATAAATAAAAAGGATTGCAGGTTATGGTCCAGAAATGAAGATCGCTTATATGCAGGATACGCATCATCAACTCGGCAGAACGGTTGGTTAAATAATCGTATTTATAATGTTGCCAGATTTGTTCTCCACGTTAATGAAGAACCCTGTAATGCACTAAATTCATCATACCGTAAACGAAGGACGTATACAAGATTTTGTAGCAGGCTGGTAAGACATCGAAACGATTTGACTAAACTGGGCTGCCTGTCCATCCCGTAGATTACTGGAAAATAAACTTGACCTGTGCATCGAAATGATGTAGTATAGATTCTGCTTAACGACCGTTAAGTATATAAAGTCAGGCCCAAGTTGCGAGTCAATCAAACAAGGAGTAAGAATGCGATGAGGGAAATTAAACGTGTCGCAGTACTGGGTTCGGGCGTCATGGGTGCGGCCATCGCCGCACACCTGGCCAACTGCGGTATTCCATCAGTGATGCTGGATATTGTGCCCCCGAACCTGTCCGAAGAGGACAAGAAAAACAAAAAGAAACGCGATGCAATCGCGGCGGGCGCCAAAGCAGCCTTGCTGAAGGCTAAGCCGGCCCCCCTGTACGTCAAGTCCTACATGGATATGATCGAGATTGGCAATTTCGAGGATGACATGGCAAAGATCTCGGATTGCGATATGATCATCGAAGTGGTGATAGAGCGGCTTGACATCAAAAAGAAGATTTTTGCGGAGGTGGCAAAATATCGGAAACCGGGAAGTATCGTGAGTTCCAACACCAGCGGTATCCTGATTTCCGCCATGGCTGCGGATATGCCCGAAGAAATGGCGCAGCATTTTCTGGGTACCCATTTCTTCAATCCGCCCCGGTACCTCAAGCTGCTTGAGGTGATACCGACGGACAAAACCAATCCCGAGGTGGTAAAAGAAGTGGGCGCTTTTGGAGAAAACGTGCTTGGTAAAGGCATTGTATATGCGAAGGATACGCCCAACTTTGTCGCCAACCGTATTATCACCTTTGCCATGCAGTACCTGATGCATGAGATGACCAATGCCGGCCTCAGCGTAGAGGAAATCGACGCCTTGACCGGACCCGCCATCGGCCACGCCAGTTCCGCGACGTTCCGTACGGCGGACTTGGTGGGCTTGGATACGTTGCAGAAGGTGGTGGGCAATGTGTACAACGGCTGCCCAGATGATGAGCGCCATGAACTGATGAAAGGCCCGGACTGGTTTGACAAGATGATCGAGAAGGGCTATTTCGGCAACAAGTCCGGTTCAGGCTTTTACAAAGCCACCAAGGAACGGGACGAAAAAGGCAAGAAGATCGTCCTTGGCCTGGATCCCGCGACACTCGATTATCGTGCGCCTGTCAAACCCAAGTTTGCCTGCACCGGTGCCGCGCGCAGCGCTGGCAGCACTGAAGAAAAACTGAAGATTATGCATTTCGGCGATGACCCGGGTTCTAAATTCCTCTTCAAATTTTTCGCAAACATGGCCCAGTATGCAGGCAACCGCATTCCCGAAATCACGGATGACATTGTCAACCTGGACAATGCCTGCAAGTGGGGATTTGCCTGGGAAGTCGGCATTTTCGAGACCTGGGATATACTTGGTTTTGACGCCGTCTGCGACCGGATGGCTATAGAGGGCATTGAACTTCCGCCTATCGCCAAGGCGCTCAAGGAAGCCGGCTGCACGTCTTTCTATAAGAAGCAAAACGGCGTGGATATGTTCTTTGACCTTGCGTCAAAGTCATACAAGCCGGTGCCCACCAACCCGAACGAACTGAAATTGGTGAATGTTAAATCCAATGCCACGAACATCGTAGAAAAACTGGACGAGGCCAGCCTGGTGGACCTGGGCGATGGTATTGTGTGTGCCGAATTCCACTGCAAAATGAACGCCATCGGCCCGGACATCATCGCCGCGCTCAACGCGGGGGTGAGCCTGCTGGAGCAGGACAAGTTCGAGGGGATGATCCTGGCGAACCAGGGCCCGCACTTCAGCGCGGGCGCGAACCTGATGCTGGTGCTGGGCGCGGCCATGCAGGCGCAGTGGGACTTCATCGAGAACATGGTCCACGAGCTCCAGGGTGTGGGCATGCGCATGAAGTACTGCCCGAAGCCGGTGGTCGGCGCGCCGCACCACTACACCTTCGGCGGCGGCGTGGAGCTGAACCTGCACACCGACAAGGTCGTGATCGCGGGCGAGACCTACGCGGGGCTGGTCGAGGTCGGCGTGGGCGTGATCCCGGCGGGCGGCGGCACCAAGGA